>JBDTAU010000498.1:0-2735 GCA_039924465.1 Dermatophilaceae bacterium | reverse complement strand
CTGAGTGCGGCCACGGCGGACCTGCCGGCGCCCCTGGCGGTGGTCGACCTGGATGCCTTCGACGCCAACGCCGCCGCGCTGGTGGCGGCCGCCCGGGGCAAGCCGATCCGGATCGCGACGAAGTCGCTGCGCTGTCGCCCCCTCATCGAGCGCGCGCTGGAGCGGGACGGCTTCGCGGGACTGATGTGCTTCTCGGTGCGCGAGGCGATCTGGTGGGCTCGGGCCGGGCACGTGAACGTCATGGTCGCCTACCCCAGCGTCGACGTGCCAGCCCTCACGGAGCTCGCGGGAGACCCGGCCCTGATCGGTGCCGTCACGGTCATGATCGACAGCGTCGAGCAGGTCGACTTCCTGTCCAGGAGCGTGCCTGGCCACGCCGGGCTGCGGGTCGCCATCGACATCGACGCGTCACTGCGCCTCGGCTCCGTGCACCTGGGGGTGCGCCGGTCACCGACCCGAACCCGGTCCGATGTCGAAGCGGTGATTCGCCGCGCGCAGGAGCGGGGCCTGCTCGTCACCGGTCTGATGTTCTATGACGCGCAGATCGCCGGGCTGCCTGACTCCTCGCCGGCCGTTCGCGTCGTCAAGCGGCGCTCACACCAGGACCTGCTGCAGCGCCGGGGCGAGATCGTCACTGCGGCAAGGACGCTCACGGACCTCGAGTTCGTCAATGGCGGTGGTACCGGCAGCCTGCAGGTCACCGGGCAGGATCCCTCGCTCACTGAGCTCGCGGCCGGTTCCGGGCTCTACGCGCCGACGCTCTTCGATGGCTATGACGACCTTCGGCTCCAGCCGGCCGCCTACTTTGCGGGTGCGGTGGTGCGCCGCCCGGCGGAGGGCTTCGTCACGGCCTACGGCGGTGGCTACATCGCGTCGGGGCCGCCGGGATGGTCGCGGGTGCCGACCCCGCTCCCAGAGCTTGATCTCGGTTTGACCCGTTCCGAGGGGGCGGGTGAGGTGCAGACGCCGCTCAAGGGGCCGGGCGCCGACCGGCTCGGGCTGGGGGACAAGGTGTGGTTCAGGCACGCCAAGGCCGGTGAGTTGGCCGAGCGCTTCGCCGAGTTCGTGCTCGTGAGCGGGTCCGTCGTGACCGGGCGAGCGCCCACCTATCGAGGAGAGGGGCAGTGTTTTGGCTAGGCGGATGAGCACTCGAGACGGGCTCGACTGGAGCAACTGGGGAGGCACCGCGCAGTGGCGGGTGTGTCGCGTCGCGGTCCCTGCCTCAGAGGAGGAGCTGGTCACCGAGCTGCGCCGAGCCGCCTCCGATGGCCACCGGGTCAAGCCACTCGGGGCCAGTCACTCCTTCACGGGGGTGGCGGCCACCGACGGCGTCCAGGTGCGGCTCGACCGCCTCCAGGGTGTGATCCGCGTCGACGCGACTCAGGGAGTGGCGACGGTCCCGGCCGGGACCACCCTGAGCAGGCTCAACACCGCGTTGGCGGCGCACGGGCTCGCCTTGCCCAACCTCGGCGACATCGACCGTCAATCGCTGGCTGGCGCGCTCGCGACGGGGACCCACGGGACCGGGTTGGCGTTGCGCGGGCTCTCGGCAGGAGTCCGCGCGTTGCGCATCGTGCTCGCCGACGGCTCGGTCCGGGTGTGTTCACCGACCGTGGAGCCGGACCTGTTCGCGGCGGCCCGGCTCGGCCTCGGCGCCCTGGGGATCATCACAGAGCTCACCGTTGAGGTCGTCCCCGCGTTCCTGTTGCGGGCGCACGAGCGTCCAGAGCCGTTGCTGGGATTGCTGGAGGGCCTCGACGAGCAGATCGATGGCCATGACCACTTCGAGTTCTACTGGTTCCCGCACACCGACCGGACGCAGACCAAGCGCAACAACCGGGTGCCGACCGGGACCGAGGCCGCGCCGCTGCCCGGGTGGCGCCGGCGGCTCGACGACGACCTGCTGAGCAACGGCCTCTTCGAAGTGACCAACCGCGTGTCGACCCGGGTCCCGCGGCTGACCGGCCCGATCAACGAGGTCGCGGCCCGAGCGCTCACCGAGCGCGAGTACGTCGACTCCTCGCACCGAGTCTTCGTGACCGACCGCCGCGTGCGTTTCGCCGAGGCGGAGTGGGCCTTCCCGCGCCACGCCCTCACCGAGGTGCTCCTTGAGCTACGCGCCTGGATCGACGCCCACGACGAGCAGATCTCCTTCCCGGTCGAGTGCCGGGTCGCCGCCGCTGATGACGTGTGGCTGTCCACCGCCTACGAGCGCGAGAGCTGCTACATCGCGATCCACCGCTTCCACCGGCAGAATGGCGGCCGCTACTTCGAGGCATTCGAATCCCTTGCCAGAGCGCACGGGGGACGCCCTCACTGGGGCAAGCTGCACGACTGCGATGCCGACTACTTCCGCTCGGTCTACCCGCGCTTCGACGACTTCCTGGCTGTGCGAGAAGCGGTGGACCCGGACCGCCACTTCGCCAACCGCTACCTCGACCGCGTCCTCGGCCCTTGACCGATCCGGTGCAGCCACCCGCTTACTCCCGCCCTCCCTACCCCGCGACTCGATGGATCTGCGCGTCAAATGCGACGCGCAGATACATCGAACCGGGGGTGGTCAGTCGGCCTGAGGCGGTCGGGTCATCGCCAGCACGTCCAGGGCTTCGTCGAGTTGCGCTTCGGTGAGACGCCCGGCCGAGACGTGTCCGTCCTCGACCACGACCTCCCGAATCGTCTTGCGTTCCTTGATGGCTCGCTTGACCACGGTCGCTGCCGCCTCGTAGCCGATGTAG
>JBDTAU010000497.1:0-13865 GCA_039924465.1 Dermatophilaceae bacterium | reverse complement strand
GTGCTGATCGCCTGGTCGAGATCGGACCATAGATCCTCCACGTGCTCGATGCCGACGGACAGCCGCAGGAGGTTGTGCGGCACCGTCGCCGGCTCGGAGGGGTGTCGACGTCGGCGCTCGACCTGTGACTCGACACCGCCGAGGCTCGTCGAGTGCAGCCAGATCTTGACGGCGTCGCACACCGCGTCCGCGGTTGCTGCCGAGCCGAGGACGTCGATGGCGAGCATGGCGCCGAAGCCGGGGAAACGGACCCGCTCGACGCCCGGGTGCTGTTCCAGACGGGCCGCCAACTCACGCGCATTGGCGCAGGCCCGCTCGAAGCGCAGTGCCAGGGTCCGCAAGCCTCGCAGGGCCAGATAGACCTCCATCGGTCCCGCGATCGCACCGTGCAGTGTGCGGTGGCGTTGGAGGCGCTCACCGAGCGAACGCCCCGACTCCGAGTCGGCGACGACCGTCGCTCCCAGAATCACGTCCGAGTGCCCGGCGAGATACTTCGTCACCGAATGGACCACGACGTCAGCGCCGAGTTCGAGCGGTCGGCAGAGCAGCGGGGTTGCGAGCGTGTTGTCGACCACGCTCGTGACGCCACGTTCGCGAGCCCGCCGCAGGACGGTCGGGAGGTCGATGAGATCCATCATCGGGTTCGTCGGCGACTCGAGCCAGACCAGGTCTGCGCCCTCGAGGTCGCGCAGCAGCCCGTCCGTGTCGGTGGCGTGTCGGCGACGGACCGTGACGCCAGAGGCCGCCAACTCGGCGATGAGGTCGCCGGTGCCGTTGTAGGTCTGGTCGGGCACGACGAGGACGCCCCGGGCCGGGAGCAGCGACAGCGCGGCCGCGATGGCACCCATACCCGAGGCATGGATCAAGGCCCGACCGCGCTCGAGCCCGCCCAGAGCCGCCTCGAAGGCGGACCACGTCGGGTTCCCCACCCGCGCGTAGTTGACCGGGCCGTCGGCGGCATACGTCGAGGTGAACTCGACCGGCACGTTGACCGAGGACCCGGGCTGGCGGGCAGGGCGGCCCGACGCAACGAGGTAGGTGTCGACATGGAGCCGGTCGGTGTGGACCTCGGTGGGGGAGGGACTGCCGGAGGTGTTTTCACTCACCGCCTCAGGCTACGAGGCAGGGGGTGCGCGCCGGGATAGAGTCTCGACTGATGACCACGGACCAGACCTCAGATCGCGAGCCCCGTCGGCAGCGCGTCGCCCTGATTTTCGGCGGCCGATCCTCCGAGCACGCGGTGTCGTGCGCGACCGCGGCCGGGGTGCTGCGCGCCATCGACCGCGACAAGTACGACGTCGTCCCGATCGGGATCACCCGCGACGGGCAATGGGTCCTCACCGCTGACGACCCCGCGCGCTTCGAGCTCGCACCCGGGCACACGCCCGAGGTCGCACCGAGCGACTCCCACGTCGTGCTGCCCCTGTCGACCCGGGAGTCGGTCCTGACGGTCCTCGAGCCCGGCCGGCCGCCGCGCGAGCTGGGGGAGATGGACGTCGTCCTCCCGTTGCTGCACGGACCTTTTGGCGAGGACGGCACGCTGCAGGGATTCCTCGAGCTGTCCGACATCCGCTATGTCGGGTCCGGGGTGTTCGCCTCCGCCGCGGGGATGGACAAGCACTACATGAAGGTGGTCTTCGCCGGGCACGACTTGCCGGTCGGCCCTTACACCGTCATCACCGATCGCCAGTGGCGCACCGACAAGGTCGGCGCGATGCGCGGGTGCGCCAGTCTGACTCTGCCGCTCTTCGTCAAACCGTGCCGAGCCGGCTCGTCCATGGGGATCACCAAGGTCGATGACCTGGCCGACCTCGAGGCGGCGATCGAGACGGCTCGAGAGCATGACCCCAAGGTCATCGTCGAGTCCGGGATCACCGGCCGCGAGATCGAGTGCGCGGTCCTCGGAGGGCACGGCACCGAAGCTCCCCGTACGTCCCAGGTGGCCGAGGTCGCGGTCCACGCCGATCACGAGTTCTACGACTTCGAGGCCAAGTACCTCGCTGAGGCGGGCGTGGACCTCAGCTGCCCTGCGGACGTGCCGCCGGCCGTCTCCGACGAGGTGCGCCGGCTCGCGGTCGAGGCGTTCGAATCCCTTGGCTGTGAGGGGCTTGCCCGAGTGGACTGCTTCTACACCGATGACGGTCAGGTCGTGATCAACGAGATCAACACGATGCCCGGCTTCACCCCGCACTCGATGTACCCGCGGATGTGGGCCGCGTCGGGGCTGCCCTACACCGACCTGATCGATGAGCTCATCTCGCTCGCCCTGGAGCGTCGGACCGGGTTGCGCTGACTCCGGTTGCGTTGACTCCGGTTGCTCTGACTCCGGAGGTGATCGGCTCGGCCTGGCCTGGCGCCCCGGACCGCGGGGCTCAGGAGCAGTGTCGTCCAGTGGACGGCAGGCTCTTGGCCACGCCTTCAAAGAGCGGCAAGAGCATGGTCACCACCCCGTACTGCACCGGGACGAGGACCTCGATCGCCGGGTCGCGTCCGTAGGTCGTGGCGGACGACCCGTCGGCGAGCGCGGTGACCACCCAGTCGACGCCGTTGACCGTGACGCACTCATCGGTGGTGGGGGCCAGCGGGGCGAGGCCGCAGCGAGCGATGATCGAGGGTGAGCCCCAGGCCGCGACGGCCGGCGACTCGGGGTTGGTGCTCACCCGGTCGAGGTCGCTGACGCGCTCCGGCCAGTGGGCCCACGAGCACACGGGGGCCTCGGCGTCCGTGGGGAGGCCGACCTCCGGTGCTGATCCGCATCCGGCAAGGAGCACGACGGCGGCGCTGAGCGCCACCGTCGTGCGAATGATGCGGCTGCGCCGCACGAACTCAGACGTGGACAACCGTGCAGGTCAGCGTGCGGGTGATCCCCGGGACCTCTTGCAACTTGGCGATGACCAGTCGACCGAGGTCGTCGACGTTGGGGGCCTCGACCCGGGCGATTACGTCGTAGGGACCAGTCACGTCCTCGGCCAAGGTCACGCCGGCGATGCTGCCGACCTGTTGCGCCACGTTGGCTGCCTTGCCGACTTCGGACTGAATCAGGATGTAGGCCTGTACCACGAGTCACCTCACTGTCTCGATGCTGGGAAGAGTGCGTGTCAGACCAAGTGTTTCACCGGCCGTGGCCTGACGCTACCGTGCCCTTGAGAGGATTCGTCCCCAAGAGACGAATCGTGATCCAGAGAAGGGTGGGTGGCCGGTGCCGAACCGTCCCGGACCGCCGCTGACCGGAGGCACACCGTTGCGCGGCCTGGACGAGGAAGCGATCCTCGGACGGATCCTGCCGACCTTCCCGCAATCAGCTGACCTGATCGTGCCGCCCGGCGACGACGCTGCCGTCCTGGCCACGCACGATCGAACGATCGCCACGACCGACACGGTCGTGCTCGGCCAGGACTGGCTCGACGACTGGAGTTCCGGAGCCGACATCGGCCACAAGGTCATCGCGCAGAACCTGGCAGACGTCGCTGCCATGGGGGGCCGGCCCACCGGGGTGTTGCTGACCCTGGTCGCGGATCCGGACATCTCCATCGAGTGGGTCCAGGACCTGGCCCACGGGATCGGTGCGGCCTGCTCGGCTGTCGGCATCGCGGTGCTCGGTGGCGACCTGTCCTCGGCTCCCGCGGGGGTCGTCATGGTCTCGATCACCGCCTTGGGCGTCCTCGATGGAGCGCCAGTGCTGCGTTCCGGTGCGCGCCCCGGCGACCTGATCGCCGTCAACGGGTCCTTGGGGCTGGCCGCAGCCGGACTGCGACTGCTCGTCGCCGACCGGGCTGAGCGGCATACGACCGCGGTTGACCGACAACGGCGCCCGCAACCGCCCCTCCCCGCAGGCCCCGAGGCCGCGGCGGCCGGGGCGACCGCCATGCTCGATGTGTCCGACGGACTGCTGCGCGACGGCGGTCGCATCGCGCAGGCGAGCGGCGTCGTCCTCGACCTCGACCCCGACGCTCTCGAGGTCGACGTCGCGGAGCTGACCGAGGCGCTGGGGCGGGAGTCAGCGCGGGAGTGTGTGCTGGGTGGCGGCGAGGAGCACTCGCTGCTCGCGACGTTTCCACCGGGCCGTATGCCGCCGGGCTGGCGACCCATCGGACTGGTCCGCGCGCCGTTGGCCGGGGAGACGGCGGGCATCCTGGTGGGTGGGGTGCGCGAACGGATCAGCGGCTGGGATCACTTCAAGCGCGACTGAAGCGACGACGACGAAGGCCGGCCCCTCGAGGGACCGGCCTGCGTTTTGGTTGATGCGTTGGAACGCTCAGCGCGCGACCTTGCCTGCCTTGAGGCAGGAGGTGCACACGTTGACCCGCTTCGGCGTCACACCGTCGACCAGAGTCCGCACGCGCTGAATGTTGGGGTTCCAACGGCGCTTCGTGCGGCGGTGTGAGTGCGAGATGTTGTGACCGAAGCTCGGTCCCTTGCCGCAGACATCGCAGTTGGCAGCCACGGGTGAACTCCTGAAAGGTCGAAGATGAAAGACGGTGAACATGGTGAGCCCGTGGGCACAGGCACACGGGGCAACCGGTTAAGAGTAGCCGACCCTGCGCCCAGACGACAAAACGGCCCCTCCGCGTCCAGCCTCCCCGCCCCGGGACCGGTGGAGCAGATACCCTGCCGGACATGGAAGGCGGACCGATGTCAGTCGGCGTGAGCGATGGGGACGGGGCGTCGACTTCGCTGGCAGCCCTCGACGTGACCGCGGTGCGGCACTGGGCGGTGCACATCCGAGCAGCGTTGGCCGCACGCCGAGCCGAGATCGATGCGCTCAACGTCTTCCCGGTACCCGACGGGGACACCGGCACCAACCTCTACCTCACCTTCGACGCCGCTCTCGATCGTCTCCGGCAGCAGGCCTCGGAGCCGACCGGGGCCGCGGCGCTGCTCACCGAATTTGCCCAGAGCCTGCTGTGGACGGCACGGGGCAACTCCGGGGTGATCCTCAGCCAGGTCGTGCGCGGCTTCGCGGAGGGCTGCGACGGTGCTGAGGCCATCGACGTCCCGGTCCTGGCTCGCGCCCTGGCCCGAGCCGACGAGCGGGCCTGGCAGGGGGTCACCGACCCCAAGGAGGGGACCATCCTGTCCGTCTCCCGGGCGGCCGCGGAGGCCGCTGCCCGACAGCCGGCTGATCTGGCGCTGGCCATGGCGGTGTCAGCGATCCGGGACGCGGCCCAGACGGCGCTTGACCGCACCCCGGACCAGTTGCCGGTCCTGGCCCGGGCCGGGGTCGTCGATGCCGGCGGAGCGGGCCTGCTGTTGGTGTTCGAGGCGCTTGAGCGGGTCTGCACGGGTGGTGATCTCACCGCGTTGCTCGAGCTCGGGGGGCCGGCCCGGCACCCGTGGACCAGGCCGCCCACCCGCAGCGGTGACGCTGGCGCTCCGAGTGCTGCTCCGGGCGCTCCGAGTGCTGCTGAGGGAGTTTCAGCGGGAGTTGCGGGTGCGGCCGGGGGAGCGACGGAGGCTGCACCCGGAGAAGCCGTCGGCGCGTGGCACCAGGGAGCTGCGGACTGCCCGGCCACCTCTGGCGCCACCTCTGGCGCCATCTCTGGCGCCACGGAGGCGCAGCCCGAGGACGGTACTCCCGAGTTCGAGGTGATGTACCTGCTCGCGGACTCGACCGAGGAGAGAGTGGCAACGCTGCGTGCGCGTCTCGTTGAGCTGGGGGACTCGGTCCTGGTCGTCGGCGGCGGCGACCTCTGGAACATCCACGCGCACGTCGACGATGCAGGCGCCGCGGTGGAGGCCGGACTGACGGCCGGCCGGCCGCATCGGATCCGGATCACCTCGTTGCTCACCCCGGCCCAAGTCCTCGCCCAGGATCACAGCGGCCTCCCGCTCCGGGCCGGCGGATCAGGCATCGTGGCGTGCTCGGCCGGTGCGGGCATCGCTGCCGTCTTCCGGGCGGTCGGCGCGCTCACCATCCCCTCCGGTCCTGGAGGCCGGGCCTCGACGGGTCAGTTCATCGAGGCGATCCGGCAGCAGCACGCGGCGGGGGTCGCGGGTGTCATCGTGCTACCGAACGATGGGGACACCGAGCTCGCGGCGGCGGCAGCGGTCCGGGCTGTCGCTGACGAGGGCATCGAGGCCCACCTGGTGCGGGCCCGCACGGCAGTTCAGGGGATTGCAGCGCTCGCCGTCTTCGAACGGGACCAACCAGCCGCGAGCAACGCGCTCGCAATGCAGGCTGCCGCGTCGGCCACCAGGCACGGCGGTGTGACCGTGTCCAACCGGGAGGCGCTGACCAGCGGAGGGCACTGCGTTCCGGGCGACATCCTCGGCATCATCGATGGCGACATCGTCATCATCGGGTCAGATCAGGAGGCAGTCGGGGTCGAGGTCGTGCACCGGTTGGTGTCGAGCGGCGGTGAGTTGCTCACGATCGTCACGGGAAAGCCCGCCCCACCAGGGCTCGCTGCGGCGATCGTCAAGGCCACCCGGGCGGAGGCGCTCGGGTTCGAGGTCACGCTCATCGACGGGGGCCAGGAGGTCTACTCGGTGCTGCTCGGGGTGGAATGACGGTGCTCACGCTGACCGAGGACTCGTTGCTGACCAAACTCGTCGCCAAGGCCCCCGCGTCCCTGCTCGCGAAGAACAAGGGGCTGTTGACCGTCGCTGACCTTTTCGACTACGTCCCGCGCAGGTACCTGCGGCCCGGGCAGCTGACCGACCTGTCGGCGCTGGTCCCGGGTGAGGACGTGATGGTCGTCGCGGAGGTGGATCAGTCCTCGAGCCGGGTGATGCGCGGTCGCAAGGGCAAACTGCTCACGGTGGTCCTCAGGGACGAGCGCGGCGGTCGGCTCGACCTGACCTTCTTCAACGCCTACGCGCACGAGACCAAACTGCGTCCCGGCCGCAAGGGGTTCTTCGCCGGCACCGTTGGCACCTATGGCAGCCGGCTGCAGCTGACGCACCCTGACTATGAGCTCTTCGATGACGAGGACGCCGAGGAGGAGGCCGTCCGGCGCTACCTGACCCACCAGGTGCCGGTCTACTCCGCCACCGGCAAGCTCTACTCGTTCAAAATCCGGCGCATCGTCGAGCAGGCCCTGGACTCCGTGGACCGGATTCGGGAGCCGGTCCCCGACGAGATCGTCGCCGTGCGTGGGCTCATGTCTCGGGCCGACGCGTTGGAGTTGGTCCACCGCCCCAGCGTCAACCAGGAGCCGGAGCGAGGCATGCACCGACTCAAGTACGACGAGGCCTTCGTCCTGCAGACGATCCTGGCTCAGCGTCGCAAGGCCGCCGAAGCCGACACGACGACGCCACGGTTGCCGCGCCCGGGAGGGTTGCTGGCTGCCTTCGACGCCCGCTTGCCGTTCGAGCTCACTCTGGGGCAGCGGCAGATCGGGGAGGTCCTCACCCGGGAGTTGGCCAGTGAGCGCCCGATGAACCGTCTCCTGCAGGGCGAGGTCGGCTCCGGCAAGACCGTGGTCGCACTGCGAGCCATGCTCGCGGCGATCGACGCCGGTGGCCAGGCGGCGCTCCTCGCGCCCACGGAGGTGCTGGCGTCCCAGCACCATCGCTCCATCACGGCCCTGCTCGGAGACCTCGCGATGGGCGGCATGCTCGGGGGCAGTGACTTCGGCACCACCGTGGCCCTGCTCACCGGGAGCCAGAACGCCTCCACGCGCAAGGCAGCCTTGCTCGATGCGGCGAGCGGGAGGGCCGGCATCGTGGTGGGCACTCATGCGCTCATCCAGAAGCACGTGCAGTTCGCGGACCTGGCGCTGGTCGTCGTCGACGAGCAGCACCGGTTCGGTGTCGAGCAGCGGGATGCCCTGCGTGAGAAGGGACTGCGACCCCCACACGTGCTCGTCATGACGGCCACCCCGATCCCGCGGACGGTCGCGATGACCGTCTTCGGCGACATGGAGACCTCGACGCTGCGCGAACTGCCGGCCGGGCGCTCGCCGATCACGACCCATGTCGTCGACGCGCGCAAGCCGAGCTGGGTGGAGCGGACGTGGGAGCGCATTGCCGAAGAGGTGTCCAAGGGACAGCAGGCCTACGTCGTCTGCCCCCGGATCGGCGATCTGGACCCGGGATCAGCGGACTCGGGTCCGGCATCCCCTGACTCCTCCCGCTCCTCCCGCTCGTCCGACTCCTCTGATGAGGAGGGCGATGAGTGGGACGTGCCGCCCGAGGAGGACGGCGAAGAGCGGGAGTTGACCGGCGTCTACACGATGTTGCACCAACTGCGGGCCACCGCGTCGCTGGAGGGTGTCCGGATCGGGGTGTTGCATGGCCGACTCGACTCCGAGACCAAGGACGAGACGATGCAGGCCTTCGGTGCGGGTGAGATCGACGTCCTGGTCGCTACGACCGTGATCGAAGTGGGTGTCGATGTCCCCAACGCCTCCGTCATGGTGGTCGTGGACGCCGACCGCTTCGGCATCTCACAACTGCACCAGTTGCGTGGCCGGATCGGGCGCGGGACGGTGCCCGGCCTGTGCCTGCTGATGACGCAGGGTGCCTCCGAGACATCCGCCGAGCGGCTGGCGCAGGTGGCGGCGACGACGGACGGCTTCGAGCTGGCCCGCGTCGACCTGATGTTCCGGCGCGAGGGTGATGTGCTCGGCGCCCGGCAGAGCGGTCGCGGCAACTCGGTGCGCCACCTCCGGCTGGGCCGCCGCGAGGACGAGCAGATCATCGCCGACGCCCGAGACGACGCCTTCGGGCTGGTCGCATCGGACCCGGAACTGCTGGGTCACCCCGATCTGGCGGCAGCAGTCGCAGCGCGCCTCGACGAGGAGCAGGCCGCCTACCTGGAGCGAGGCTGAGATGACCCGCATCATCGGCGGCACCGCCGGGGGCCGACGTCTGGAGACCCCCCGCGGCTCGTCGACCCGGCCCACGTCGGATCGGGTGCGCGAGGCACTCTTCAGCCGGCTCGATCACCACGACCTCATCAGCGGCGCCAACGTGCTCGACCTCTATGCCGGCTCCGGCGCCCTCGGCCTCGAGGCAGCAAGCCGCGGCGCTGCCAGCGTGCTGCTCATCGAGGCGCACGCTGGGGCGGCGAAGGCGATTGCGGCCAACATCACGGCGATCGGATTGCCGGGCGTCCGGGTCGCGCGGGACACGGTCGAGCGAGCGCTGCGCGCCGACCCACCCAGCGGCTCGCAGATGGGCCTGGTGCTCGTCGATCCCCCCTATGACGTCACGGAGGCGGACCTCTCCGCGGTGCTGGCGCAACTCGTGGAGCACGCGTGGCTCACGCCGGATGCCGTCGTCGTCGTCGAGCGTTCCACCCGATCGCCGCAACCGACGTGGCCCGAGGGCCTCGAGCTCTCCGGTGAGAAGCGCTACGGCGAGACGACGATCTGGTTTGCCGAGCCACCTCTCGACGCCGACGTGGCCCAGCCGGATAGGTTGGGGACGTGATCTCGAGCGACCCCCGCCGGTGTGTGTGTCCCGGCTCGTACGACCCCGTGACCAACGGCCACGTCGATGTGATCGAGCGTGCCGCGAGCCTGTTCGACGAGGTGGTCGTGGCCATCCTGCACAACCCGGCCAAGCAGGGCGCCTTCTCCATCGCCGAACGGACCGAGATGCTGGAGGAGTCGCTGGCGCACGTGCCCAACATCCGGGTCGATGCCTGGGCCAGGACCCTCGTTGTCGACGTGTGTCGCGAGGTGGGGGCCGCCTCCATGGTGAAGGGATTGCGCGGTGGTACCGACTTCGCCTACGAGTTGCCGATGGCGCACATGAACCGGCACCTCACCGGAGTCGAGACCCTCTTCCTCGCCTCGGACCCCTCCCTGCAGCACGTTTCGAGCTCGCTCATCAAGGAGGTCGTCACCTACGGGGGCGACGTGACGGGGCTCGTACCCGATCCCGTCCTGCGTGCCCTGCGCGCGCGCCTCGCCTGATTTGGGTGCTGGGGACGTGCTCCGGTAACCTAGGTCGTCGGTCCATGTCCGTCATGACGCGGACCGAGCCCTCAACCATGTGTGGAGTCATGAACAGTCCCGATCCCCGTTCGCCTCTGGTGCTCGACACCAGGACGCTGAACAGGCGACCCGGAACGATGCAGGAACTTTCGCGCACGGTCGAGTTGCCCGAAGACATCGGCACCGAGGTCATCGCGATCAAGGCCGGTCAACCGGTCGAGATCGAAGTCCGTCTCGAGTCCGTTGTCGAAGGGGTGCTCGTCACGGGCTCGGTCAACGGCAGGGCGAACGGTGCCTGCGTGCGGTGCTTGGACCCGGTCGACCTCGCGGTCGAGGGGACCTTCCAGGAACTGTTCGCCTACACCGATCGTGCGGCGCACCACCATGAGGTGGGTGCTCCGACGGACGAGGAAGACGTGTACGAGCTCGTGGGCGACCTGATCGACCTCGAGCCCGTGCTGCGGGACGCCATCGTCCCGACACTGCCGTTCCAACCGGTGTGTCGGGAGGACTGCCCCGGGTTGTGTTCCGAGTGCGGAATTCACCTCGCGGATGACCCGGAACACCATCATGAAGTACTAGACCCACGGTGGTCGGCCCTCAGCGGCGTGCTGAGCGACGACCCGCTAGAGAAGAGGAACTGACGTGGCTGTCCCGAAGCGGAAGACGTCGCGCTCCAACACCCGTTCGCGTCGCGCGAACTGGAAGGCAACGCCAACCACCCTGACCACCTGCCCCCAGTGCTCATCGCCGACGCAGCCGCACCTGGCCTGCCCGACGTGTGGCACCTACAAGGGTCGTCACTACGCGGCGGCTGAGCGCGCCGAGCACCAGGCCTGATCGCACTCCCGTGAGTGGGCCAGAGCGTTCGGTCCCAGCGGTGGTGGCGGTGCCGCAGCGGCCCGTCGATGCCCTGATCGCCCATCTCGTCGAGGTGGTCGGGCAGGAGATCGACGAGCCGCTGCTGCTGCGTGCCCTGACCCACCGGTCGTTTGCCTATGAGCACGGTGGGCTGCCCAACAACGAGCGACTCGAGTTCCTCGGCGACTCGGTATTGGGACTGGTCGTCACCGAGACGCTCTTTCGCACCTACCCAGTCCTGGCGGAGGGAACCCTCGCCAAGCTGCGGGCGGCGGTGGTCAACATGCGCGCTCTAGCAGGGGTCGCGCGGACCATCGACCTCGGCGAGTTCGTCATGCTCGGAAAGGGCGAGGAGGCGACCGGCGGGCGCGACAAGGACTCGATCCTGGCCGACACGATGGAGGCCGTCATCGGGACCGTCTTCCTCTGCGCCGGGGTCGAGCGAGCCACGACGTTCGTGCTGCACCACTTCTATCCGCTCATCCAGGAGGCGGCCACCCTCGGCGCCGGACTCGACTGGAAGACGAGCGTGCAGGAGGCGGCGGCGAATGCCGGTCTGGGCTCGCCCGAGTACCGCATCGAGGAGCATGGACCGGACCACGAGAAGGAGTTCCACGCGCGTCTGGTCATTGACGGCGTCGTCCTGGGCGAGGGTGACGGGCGCAACAAGAAGGAAGCGGAGCAGAAGGCGGCCAAACAGGCCTGGCACGCTCTGGACGAGCCGCACGGCAACGGCTGACCCGACGTGCCTGAACTCCCTGAGGTCGAGGTGGTCCGGCGCGGCCTCGCCGACCACGTCATCGGTCGCGAGATCGCTCGCGTGCACCTGGCCGGTGTCCGGGTCGCACGCAGACACGTCGCCGGGTCGCAGGACCTCGCCGATCGGCTCGCCGGTCTCACCATCACGGCTGCCTCCCGCCGGGGCAAGTACCTCTGGCTGGCACTGGACGGTGAGGAGGCCCTCATCATCCACCTGGGGATGAGCGGCCAGATGCTGGTGGAGCCGGAGCAGGCCCCCGTCGAGAAGCACTGTCATGCCAGGTTCGACTTCACCGACGGCGACCCGCAGTTGCGGTTCATCGACCAACGCACCTTCGGTGGGTTGGCGCTCTCACCGCTGGGCACAGACGGGATCCCGGAGGCGGTGGCGCACATCGCCCCCGACCCGTTCGAGCCCGCCTATGACCAGGCCGCTGTCGTGCGGCGGATGAAGCAGCGAGACAGCGCGGTCAAGCGAGCCCTGCTCGATCAGTCACTCGTCTCGGGGATCGGCAACATCTACGCGGACGAGGCCCTGTGGCGCGCCCGCGTGCACGGCGAGCGACTCTGCTCCGGACTCAGCAAACCAGTCCTGCACCGGGTCCTCGACCACGCGCGAGAGGTGATGGCCGAGGCCTTGAGCCAAGGCGGGACCAGCTTCGACGCTCTCTATGTCAACGTCAACGGTGCCAGCGGCTACTTCGAGCGGTCCCTGCACGCCTACGGCCGAGCGGGCACCCCGTGTGACCGCTGCGGTGCGCCGATCCGCCGCGAACACTTCATGAACCGCTCCTCCTTCTCCTGTCCCGTCTGCCAACCGCGACCCCGGCAGCGCAGCACCACGTGACTGCTGGGACTCACCTCGGTTCCGGGGAGGCAGGGTCGTCCGGGTCGTCAAGTGGCTTCGCGACGTGGGTTGGGACGATGACCGGTCGCACCTTGGCCCAGGTCATGAAGCCGACGCCCACGACGAGCAGGACGATCCCGGCATACAGGTTGGCGTTGATGCCCTTCGTCTTGTCGAGCTCCGGGTCAGCGAAGATGCCCATGAGCGTGAGGATCACGCCATAGATGCCCAGCAGCGCGCCGATGAAGTTGCGGATGTCGAAGGCCCCGGCCGTCTTGCGGCCCTGGGTTGGCGTGGTCGAGTTGGACATGCCGCTCCTATCAGAACAGGAAGTTGAGAATGATGACGAAGACCAGGGCGATCCCGGCGAGCGGCATGGTCCGCTGGAACCAGGGCTGGGTGGCCTCTTCCGGATCGATGAGGTCCTCCTTCGGGGTCTCGGAGTAGACCAGACCGCGTAGTTCTGCCGCGGGTTTCGGCTCCGTGACCAGTGACACGATGACGCTGAGGACGATGTCCACGACGAAGGCGGTCGCGGCCGCGAGGAACGCGGCGCCCTGGCCTGGCAGGTTGAGCGGCCCCCACTCGTTGGTCGCCCAGACCGCCATGGCGGACAAGGTGCCGAAGACGAGGCCGACCCATCCTGCCGTCGGGGTCATCCGTTTCCAGAACATTCCGAGGATGAAGGTCGCGAACAGCGGTGCGTTGAAGAAGCCGAACAGCGTCTGGAGGTAGTCCATGATGTTCGAGAAGCCGCTGGCGATGATCGCCGTGAAGATGGCGATGACGGTCGCGGCCACGGTGGCCAGGCGCCCGATCCGCAGGTAGTAGTGGTCCTCGCGGTCCTTGCGGATGTAGCGCTGCCACAGGTCGTAGCTGAAGACGGTGTTGAACGCCGAGATGTTCGCGGCCATGCCGGCCATGAACGCCGCGAGCAGGCCGGCGATCGCCAGACCGAGCAGGCCGTTGGGCAACAGGTCGCGCATGAGCAGCAGGAGCGAGTCGTTGTACTGGACTCCCTTGCCCGAGGCCCCTCCCGGCGGTGATCCGCCGGCCTTGAGCTGACCGATCTCGCTGACGAGGACCGCAGCGATCATGCCGGGGAAGATGACGATGAACGGGACGAACATCTTGGGGAAGGCGCCGATGATGGGCGTCTTGCGAGCGGCGGAGATCGACTTGGAGGCCATCGCCCGCTGGACTTCGACGAAGTTCGTGGTCCAGTAGCCGAAGGAGAGCACGAAGCCGAGGCCGAAGACGATGCCGATGACCGACAGCACGGGGGAGTCGAACCCGGACAGGGCCTGCCCCGGCCAGGAGTGCAGTTGTTCCTCGGCGGACGGCACCCCGGCGGAGTCCGGCGCCGTCGCAGCGAACTCGGTGATCTTGTCCTTGAGCCCGGAGTAGCCGCCGACCTTGTGCAGGCCGATCAGGGTCAGCGGCAGCAGGGCCGCGACGATGACGAAGAACTGCAGGACCTCGTTGTAGATCGCGGCCGAGAGCCCGCCGAG
>JBDTAU010000496.1:0-5250 GCA_039924465.1 Dermatophilaceae bacterium | reverse complement strand
ACGCGACGACACGGTTCGGTCTAAGAAGACGGCACGGCCTCTTCGGGACGGTCCACCTCGCACCACCACCGATCCTGATGGCGGGCCACCTCGAGGCGTGGGTCAGGACCCGACAGTTCGATTCGTGCCCCCACTCGTGGGCAGGCCAGCAAAACCGTGGTGCCGTGCGCGGCGGCCTCGGCCCGGCGGATCGGCTCCGCCCATGGGTGCATCGCGAGGTTGAAGGTCGCCCAGTGCACGGGCACCATGACCGGGTCGGGCGCGCCGCGAGTCACCTCACGGTGAGCACTGATCGCCTGCTCGGGGTCGAGGTGAATGTCCGGCCAGTACTCGCTGTACGCGCCGATCGGAATGATCGTCAGGTCGAAGGGACCGAGGTCGCGCCCGATGTCCTCAAAGCGGTGGGTCGGGCCGGTGTCCCCGGCGAACCAGACGGATCGGTGATCACCTCGAAGTGCCCAGCCCGCCCACAGCGACTGGTTGCGCACCATGCTTCGGCCGGAGAAGTGACGTGCTTCGGTGCAGGTCAAGCGGATCCCGCCGACCGTGGTGTCTTCGCGCCAGTCCAAGGACGTGATCCGCTCCGCTGGCACTCCCCACGCCTGCAGGTGTAGGTCCACGCCGATCGGTACGACGTAGTGCGGTGCCTGGGCGTGCTCCAACGCCGCGATGGACGGCTCGTCGAGGTGGTCATAGTGGTCGTGCGAGATGAGGACGGCGTCGACGACGGGGAGCTCACTGACCCTGCAGGGAGCTGGGTGGAGGCGCTTGGGACCGATGTGCAGGGAGGGGGAGGCCCGCTCCCCGAAGACGGGGTCCAAGAGGAAGCGGCGTCCTTCGATCTCTACCAGGGTGCTCGCATGGCCGAGCCAGGTCAGCGCGAGGTCGCTTGCTGTGGAGGGGAACTGGGGCGTCACGAGCGGGATCGGGCCATCCGGCCGGCCGTTGCCCCGGGACCGGAAGGCTTCGATGCCCGGGTGTCCCAGTCCCTCTGCGCCGGACCTCGGATCCGCCATGAGGTGGCTCGGCTCGTGCGACACGAACGCACCGTCCCGGTAATTCGGTGAGTTGACTGCTCTGGCGCGTAGCGCTGAATGCGAGGCGCCGATTCGGCGCAGGACTGGGTTCGAGATCACGCGTGGTCCTCGGGCGCACAGCACTGGTCCCACCACGGATCGGCATGGCGCGCCGCGACGTCTTGAGGGGTCCCTTCGGTCAGGTCAACGCGCTCGCCGACGCGGGGCGAAGCGATAGGAACGTCTGCCGCCTCGGCTGCTGCTCGTGCGCGTCGCATGGGCTCGGCCCACCAGTGCATCGCGAGGTTGAACGTCGCCCAGTGCACTGGAATCAGCACCGAGGTCCGAGCCTGGGTGCGCACGGGCCCAGCGGAGACTTCACGCTCACCCTCTTCGTGGGCACCGCCGGGAGTGTCGATGCGATGGTCACCCTCGATGAAGTCATCCGCGACCCCGGCCTCGTCCGCAACCGGCCCGGTCGCGTCAGGCCCGATCCGGTTGGCGTCCCGGTGGGCTGCCACCGCTTGCTCGGGGTCCATGTGGATATCGGGCCAGAACGGGTCATAGGCACCGATGGGCACGAGGGTCACGTCGAAGGGGCCGAGATCGGCCCCAATGTTGGCGAATCGTTTTGAGGTCCCGGAGTCGCCGACGAAATAGGCGGAGTGCTCGGGACCACGCAGGGCCCAACCGGCCCACAGGGTCTGGCTGTCCACCAACCCGCGGCCGGAGTTGTGGCGGGCCTCGGTGCAGGTGAGCCGGATCCCACGGATCTCGGTCTCCTCGCGCCAGTCCAGGGCAGTGATGCGGTCTTCGGGTACGCCCCAGGCCATCAGGTGCAGGTTGACCCCGAGGGGCACGACGTAGTGGGGTCGATGGTGCCGCTCGAGCTCGGCGATCGACGGTTCGTCGAGATGGTCGTAGTGGTCATGACTGATGAGGACGGCGTCGATGCTGGGGATGTCCTCGATCGTTCCGGGGGTGGGGTGCAGGCGTCTGGGACCCACCCGAGGGGTCGGTGAGACTCGCTCGCCGAAGACCGGGTCGATGAGGAAACGAGCGCCGTCCAATTCGAGGACCGTGGTGGCGTGCCCGTACCAGGTCAGTGCCAGAGACCCCGGCGTCTCTGGCGGTTGGGCTTGCACGATAGGGACCTCGCCCACGGGCCGGCCACGACCATGCACCCGGATCGCGGCGAGGGCGGCACTCGTCTGGGCTCGTATGCGTGGGCGCAGCGATGGTTCGTCACCGGTGAACCGACGATCGCGGAAGTTGGGTGAGTTCTTGACGTGGGGCCCGATGGTCGCAGGTGCAGCGCCCATCCGGTGCAGCACGCGGCTTAGCTCTCGGGCGCGAGCCCGGGACGACACCATGCCGACCGCTCGGGAGAGCGCCCGCGCTGCGGGTTGCTCCGAGGTGGAGAGACTACGCATCTCGATCCTTTCGTTCGTCGTGCTCTCGGCTGGGCGCGGGTTGGTGCTGCAGGTGGAACTTAGGTGGCTCCGACAGCCCGCTGTCGGTAGTCAAGCACGACACGTGGTGAACGTACTCCGGCACCGACTCGTCGAGGCATCGAAGATCGAATTTCGTGAACGCAGATCGCGTCACCCCGCGCCCTGGAGCCGGGTCGGACGCGATAAGACACCGTAAAGGTGTTGTGCTGACACCATTATGGTGGCAGAATGCGGCCTATGGATATCACGCAACACGTCGAGGCCTTGCGACGGGACCTCGCCCACGTGGCGCGAGCGATGGGGCCGGAGATGGAGCAGGCTGCTGAGCGGCTCGGCTTCGCGCTCGACTCGTCGACCCGTCTCGCCCTGCTGGACGCGCTCTCGCAGGCCGCTGCCGAGATCACCACGTGCCTCGACGGCAGGTCGGTCGAGGTTCGGCTCGAGGGTCGAGAGCCCGTCTTCGTCGTGCGCGGCGCGGGGCTGGCCCCGGAAGTCGATGACACCACCGCCGTCCCAGCGGACCGTGACACTTTCGCGATCTCACCCGAGGACGAGGGCGCCGAGACGGCCCGGATCACGCTGCGGCTGCCTGAGTCGTTGAAGGTACGCGCGGAGGAGCTCGCGGCAGGCCGTGGGCAGAGCCTCAACACCTGGATTGTGGGTGCAGTGCGCCTGGCCACGACGCCTGGCTTCGCCCGCAGCGGCGCCCAGCTCGGGCCGGGGGCCCCCGGGCGCAATCGCTCCTCTAACAAGCGCGTGCAGGGGTGGGTCAGGTGACCGTGAGCGACGAGACTTTCTCCGGCCCCTCCGCCGGCGTCACTTCTGGTTTCTCCCCCGTCCACTCTTCCGGGCCCTCCGCCTGGTCCGGCTCAAACGCACAAGGGATCACAGACATGGAAAAGAACTTCGAGACCACGGGCCCGATCAACCTCAAGGTTGAGTTGCTGGCTGGCGACGTCCGGATCACCGCGGTGGACGCCGCCTCCACCAGTGTGCGACTGATCCCCAACGGCCGCCGCGGTGAGGAACTCATGACGGGCTTCACGATCGAGGCCCGTGGCAACGACGTCGTCGTCCTCGCTCCGAAAGGCCGCGAGGGGTTCTTTGGAATGGGGGCCCATGGCTCGGTCGACGTCGAGATCACGCTGCACACCGACAGCGCAGTCGACGCCAGGACGGGGTCAGGTGACGTCACGGCGGTAGGGATCCTCGGCGATGTCAGCTCGGCCACGGGATCGGGCGACATCACGGTCCAAGAGCTCGACTCGGGTGACCTCAAGTCCGGCTCGGGTGATCTGACGGTGCGATCGGTGCGCACCGGCCTCAGCGCCAAGACTGGGTCCGGAGACATCGTGGTCGACTCCGCCCACGGCGCGCTGGACCTGGTCTCGGGCAGTGGCGACATCGTTGTCCGTCGGGCGCAGTCGCGGGTCAAGGCCAAGACCGGATCGGGCGACGTGACTATCGCTGCCTCCGCTGGCGACCTCGATGTGCTGACGGGCACAGGTGACGTCGACCTCGGAGCTGTCCACGGTGGTGAGGTCCGGGCCAAGACCGGCACCGGGGACATCGAGATCGGCGTGGCCGTCGGGGTCGTGGCTCTCCTCGATCTCAACACCGTCACGGGTGATGTTGACGTTGACCTCGATGAGACCGACGGTCCCGCTCATGCCGAGGCTCAGACCCGACTTGCTGCCCACTCGGGCAGCGGCGACGTCCACGTCAAGAGAGCGCAGGTGAAGATGTCCTGAGGAGCCACACCCACCCGACATCGTCCCAACTCGAGCCTCTGGCCCGGGAGCATGGCGCACCCGGTCAGAGATCGCGGTGGATGTCCTCGACGTTGAACTCGGCGCGGTCGTTGCGGGTGAGGTTGAGCATCGCCACGAGAAGCCCACCCCAGATGACGAGCATGGCCACGATCATCATGATGATTGCCGGAGTGCTCATTGGTTCACCTCCTCGAACTCACCGAGTTCGTCGACTTCGTTGTCGGCCACCTGGGACGTATGGGCTCGCCAGGGGACCCTGCTCAGCAGCAGCGCGGCCACGATCACCGCGATGGCGATGCCCCAGCCGAACACGATGAGCATCCAGCTCGGATAACCCTCATAGGGGGTCTTGAGGTCGGTGATCAGCTGGTTCACCAGCGCGTAGATCAGGATCAGCGGGGTCAGGGTGGAGACGAGGAATTTCCAGGTGGGCCCGAGTTTCAGTGAACCGGTGAGGTTGAGGTGTGACACCAGGCCATCAAGGGCGCGGACCCCCCACGACAGGACCAGCATGGAGACGACCGCCACCAAGAGGATGCCGAACTGGTTGATGAAGTGGTCTGCGATGTCGAGGACGAACAACCCACTCGTGGTGGAGAAGAAGATCAGGCTCACCACGGCCGACGGGATGCCCACGACCAGGACAGCCAGACCGCGACCGAGCTCGAGCTTGTCTCGAACCGCCGCGATCACCACTTCGATGATGCTGACCAACGAGGTGATGCCGGCGATCACCAGCGACCCGAAGAACAGGATGCCGATGAGAGCACCGGCGGGTGCCTCGTTGATGATCGCCGGGAAGGCGACGAACGCCAGGCCGATGCCGGAGGCAGCGACCTCACTGACGGCAACTCCGTTGGCCTGGGCCATGAATCCCAGCGCCGCAAAGACGCCGATGCCGGCCAGCAGTTCGAAGCCGGAGTTGGCGAAACCGACGACCAGGCCGGACCCGGTCATGTCGGTCTTGCGCCCGACGTAGGAGGAGTAGGTGATCATGATCCCGAAGCC
>JBDTAU010000495.1:0-3720 GCA_039924465.1 Dermatophilaceae bacterium | reverse complement strand
AAGTACGGGGAGAGCGTCGACGAGGTGCTGGCCTGGTCGCAACAGGCGGCGGCCCGGCTTGACGACCTCGTCACCGCAGATGACCGGGTGGAGCTGCTCGCGGCCGAGCTCGAGCAGATCCGGGAGGAGTTGACCGAGGCGGCGGTGTCCCTGTCGGTGGCCCGCCGGGACGCCGCCGGTGATTTCGCGGCCCAGGTGAGCGATGAGCTCGCGCACCTGGCCATGGGCAAGGCCCGGCTCGAGGTGCAGGTCGTGCACCGGGCCGACCCGAATGGGCTGTCCCTGCCCGACGGGGAACGGGTGAGGCTGGCCCGGCACGGGATCGATGACGTCGAGATCCTGCTGGCCGCGGGCCCTGGCGCCACCCCCCGCAGCGTGGCCAAGGCAGCCTCCGGCGGTGAGCTCTCGCGCGTCATGCTGGCCCTCGAGGTGGTGGGGGCAGGCCGTGGCGGACCGCCCACCTTCGTCTTCGACGAGGTGGACGCCGGCGTCGGTGGGCGGGCCGCCCTCGACGTGGGCGCCCGCCTGGCTGCGCTGGCGCAGCAGTCGCAGGTCATCGTCGTGACCCACCTGGCTCAGGTAGCCGCCTTCGCCGATCGGCACCTGGTGGTGCACAAGGCCGACGACGGGGCGATCACCTCGAGCAGCATCCGGGTCCTCGAGGGCGATGAGCAGCTGCGTGAACTGTCCCGGATGATGGGCGGGGACCCGGACTCCGAGGCAGGTCTGGCCCACGCCCGCGACCTGCGTGACCGGGGCCGCCGATCACGAGGAGCCCGTCGGGGCGTCGGTGGGCGGTCAGCCGCGACACGGTGATCCTTCCGGGCTGGACCGATGCACTGCGCCCGGAACCGCATGACACCATGGGGGAACCATGGCCATCTCCATTCGTCGACGCATCCCAGCACCTGATGCTGCGCCGGGAATCGTGGGGCCGGCCCGAGTGGATCGGCGCACCAAGACCCTCACCAAACGGCTGCGGGTCGGCGACATCGCCGTCATCGACCACCAGGACCTCGACAAGGTCAGTGCCGATGCGCTCGTCGCATCCCGACCGGCAGCCATCATCAACGCCGGCTCCTCGATCTCGGGCCGCTACCCGAACCTCGGCCCGGCGATCCTCGTCGCGGCCGGTATCCCGATCCTTGACGAAGCTGGGGCGGCCGTGATGGCCCTCAAGGACGGTGTCACCCTGCGCCTCGACGGGGACACGCTGTGGTCGGGGTCAGATCAGGTCGCGATCGGGCAGGTCCTCGACGGCCCCCTGGTGGAGGCGAAGATGCACGAGGCGCGGGCCGGACTGTCGGAGCAGATCGAGGCCTTCGCGAACAACACGATGGAGTTCATCCACAAGGAGCGCGATCTCCTCCTCGACGGCGTCGGCATACCGCCCATCACCACCGAGATCGATGGGCGGCACTGCCTCATCGTCGTGCGCGGCTATCACTATCGAGAAGACCTCGACACGCTGCGCCCCTACATCCGCGAGTACCGGCCGGTCCTGATCGGCGTCGATGGCGGCGCCGACGCCCTCATCGAGATGGGCCACAAGCCCGATCTCATCGTCGGCGACATGGACTCGGTCTCCGACTCGGCCCTGCGTTGCGGCGCCGAGATCGTCGTGCACGCCTATCGTGACGGTCGGGCCCCGGGGCTGGCTCGCGTCGAGGCGCTCGGGCTCACCCCGGTGGTGTTCCCCGCGGCCGGGACGAGCGAGGATGTCGCGATGTTGCTCGCTGACGACGCCGGCGCCGAGCTCATCGTCGCGGTCGGGAGCCACGTGACCCTCATCGAGTTCCTCGACAAGGGCCGCGACGGGCAGGCGAGTACCTTCCTGACCCGGCTGCGGGTCGGTGGCAAACTCGTCGACGCCAAGGGTGTGAGTCGTCTCTATCGATCCGCGCTCCCGATCCGGATGCTCCTGCTGATGCTGCTTGTCGGTATGCTCGCGCTGCTGGTCGCGATCTCGGCGACACCGAGCGGTCAAGCCTGGCTGCAGGTGTTCGCGTCCCGGTGGGACGACCTCTGGACTTTCGTCGTTGGGATCTTCTCGTGATCGACTTCCGCTACCACCTCGTGTCGATCATCTCGATCTTCCTGGCCCTCGCGGTCGGGATCGTCCTCGGTGCCGGTCCGCTCCAGCAGAACCTCGGCACCCAGCTGGCCGACCAGGTGTCGACGTTGCGCACCGAGAAGCAACAACTCAACGACGAATTGAACATCACCAAGAAGCAGGTGGCGGCCGGTGACGACTACGCGACTGCCGTCGGCAGCCGGGTCGTGACGGGCCGCCTGGTCGGACACGCGGTTGTCCTCATCGAGATGCCGACGGCCGAGTCGCAGCTCGCTGACACCGTCGAGGCCGCGCTGCGTGCCTCCGGTGCCAAGGTGAACGCCACGCTGCGGCTGACCGATGACTGGTTCGACCCCACCAAGGCCACCGAGCGGGAGACGGCTGCCACAGCGGCAGCTACCGCCCTCGGCCTCAGCTCCACCGCCACCGGTGACCTGCTGCTCCAGGAGGTGCTGACCAAGATCCTCACCGCCAGCGGTGCCCCTGAGGCCGCCGAGTCGCGCACCGCTGCACTGAAGGTGTTGACCACCGCCAAACTGCTCACCGCCCCGCAGGAGCAGGTCACCCCCGGTGACCTCGCAGTCATCGCCTCGGGAGACTTCTCCGGGTCCCAGGACCTGGTCGACGCACGGGCCCGATCGGTCCGCTCGCTGGCCCGCCTCCTCGCGCAGTCCTCCCGGGCGACGGTGGTTGCCGGCGGGGCCCCGGTGACCGCGATCGGTCAGCCGGTCACCTCCGATGCGGTGTCCGCGATCCGGGAGGACAGCACGACCAACGAGTTGATCTCAACGATCGATCACGCCGGGCAGGGCCCGGGCCCCGCCATCGTGGTCCTCGCTCTCGAGTCGGCGCTGCGGGGGACCGTCGGGCACTACGGCGTGGCCGATGGTGCCACTGCGGTGGTGCCCAAGGTCACCTCGTGACCCGAACTGATCGTCGCTTCGTCCCGCGGGGGCGCATGGGTCCTGACGGAGCGAGTTCCTCGGCGCGTCGTCTTGCGGAGATCAGCGTGGCGGGAGTCGCCGCTGCGGCTGGGTCCATGGCGGCCGCGCGCCTCGCGCAGTCCCTTCCGCAGCCAGCGCGTGCGCCGTGGCAGCGCGTCAACCACGCGGGCCAACCGGTCACGCTGCTCGAGGGACCGGCCTGGGCGCTCGGCGTCCTGATCGGGCACGGCGTGGCGGAACTCACCCGGGCTGGCCAGACCGGCTGGGCCGGCCAGATCGGCCGGAAAAGCCAGGCCGGCGAGGCCGGCCACGGCCGGCGTAGCCCCGCCGGGCTGCCGTTCGTCGCGGTCTCGGCTGCAGCTCTCGGTGCGCTTGATGACCTGATCGGATCCACGACGAGCAAGGGACTGAAGGGGCATCTCGGGGCGCTCGCCCGCGGTGAGGTGACCACTGGGGCGGTCAAGATACTCGGACTCGGAGTCGTGGGTCTGGTCGGTGCGGCCCTGGCCGACCGAAGCCAGAGGCGCTCGATCGGCACTGACGCCCGCCGTGCTCCTGACGCCCGCCGTGCTCCTGACGCCCGTCGTGAGCCTGACGGCCGCCGTGAGCCTGACAACCGCGTTCCTTCTGTCGGTGGCGTTCCTCCTGTCGGCACGATTGGCACGCTCGGCACGCTCTTGGGGGGCGCCGTCATCGCGGCTG
>JBDTAU010000494.1:0-7728 GCA_039924465.1 Dermatophilaceae bacterium | reverse complement strand
GCTCGGGGCGGCGGCGGATGTGACCGGTGAACTCCAGGGTCGGTGTCCAGCCGTACATACCGAGGTCGAAGGCGGTGGGCGGAAGCGAGTCGAGGGCCATCATGAGCATCGTCGTGTCCGGCTCGCGGCCATCGCGCAGGCGCAGCCATCCCCGGATGACACCGCGCATCGATGGTTTGCCCAGGGCCCAACCGGCCGTGGACGGGTCGAGGCGAAGGTCGAGGCGCTCGAGGAGCGTGCTGTTGGCGAGGAACTCGGGGCGGGATTCGGCCGCGGAGATGCACTGGTCCGGCGGCGGTAGGTCCGGCGGTGACGCCTGCGCCCTGGTCTCGACCACGCTGAGGTCGCCGAAGGACCCGATCGCGCGCATTCGCTCGACGGGGGCGCCGTCCGCCCCGGCCTGGCTCAGGCTGATCTGGCCGGTCGAGAGGGTGCGACCGGTCCGGATCACCTCGGTCGTGGCCATGAACGGCGCCGGCAGTGCGGTGGTCATGAAGTAGGCGGACAGCGCGACCGGGTCCGGGTGCGCCGTGCTCTCCCGCGCGTCGGTGGACAGGTGCTGGCCCAGGGCCCGGAGCCCGGCCGTCATGACGAGACCACCGTTGATCGCGCTACCGATCATCCACTCCTCGGGAAAGACCCCGTGGCGATCGGACGGGGCTGCGCCGGGCTCGAGTCGGAGGGCGTCGTCGTATTCAGTCACGGGGCACAGGTCTAGCAGAGATCCGCGCGTCGCGACCGGTCACTGTCGGTGGCACCTGAGACGGTGGCCCGATGGACACCACGGGCCTGATCGCCGGACTCATCATCGGAGCCATGGCCGGCGGGCTGTTCGCTTGGCTCTGGTCACGCTCCACCCTGCTCCCCCGGGCCGCCTCGGCCGAGGCCGAGCGTGACGTGCTGCGGGAGCGGACCCGCGACCTCGAGACCAGCCGGGAGGATGCTGACGCCGTCGCGAGCCTGGTCGCCCCCCTGCGGGACACGCTGGTCCGGGTGGAGCAGCAGGTCGGCGCTCTCGAGCGGGACCGGGTGCACCAGTTCGGGGAGCTGGCCGAGCGGCTGACCTCGGTGGGGCGGTCCACCGACGCGCTGCGCTCCGAGACGTCTTCGCTCGCCGGCGCCCTCAACGCCTCCACCGTCCGAGGCGCCTGGGGTGAGGTCCAGTTGCGGCGCGTTTTGGAGCTCGCCGGGCTGCTCGCCCGCTGCGACTTCGACGAGCAGGTCACCCGGGTCAGCCGGCACGGGACCACGGTGCGCCCGGACGCGGTGATCAACCTCCCCGGAGGACGCCATGTCGTCGTCGACAGCAAGGCCCCGATGACGCACTTCCTACAGGCCCACGGCGAGACCGTCGGTGAGACGGAGCGGACCGAGCTGTTGGCCGCCCACGCCACCGCCCTGCGCCGCCATGTCGAAGGTCTGGCGGGCAAGGCCTACTGGACTGCCTTCGACCGCTCCCCCGAGGTCGTCATCTGCTTCGTCCCCGGCGAGGCGATCCTCGCCACCGCTCTGGCCGACGACCCGGGCCTCTACGAGCACGCGCTCTCCCGCAAGGTGGTGCTCGCCTCCCCCGGGACGCTCTATGCCGTGCTGCGCACCATCGGGGCGATCTGGCAGCAGGACGCCCTGGAGCAGAACGCCCGGGAGCTGCTTGCCATCGGCCAGGACCTGCACACCCGCCTGACCACCCTCGGCAGCCACGTCGGCGCGATGGGCCAGTCGCTGGCCAAGTCGGTGGAGCAGTACAACCGCTTCGTCGGCACGCTCGAGTCCCGGGTGCTGGTCACGGCCCGCAAACTGCACGAGTTGCACCTCGCCGCTGACGCGCCGGCCCGGCTGACGCCCCTCGAAGCGACCCCGCGCTCCTTGAGTGCCCCCGAGTTGGTGGACGGGCCACACGAGCGTGACGAGGCCTACCTACAGGTCGAACACTCCGAACGCGGCCGGCGCACCGAGCCGGGGCAGCGGAGTGGGCAAGACCGGCAGGACGTCCGGCCACACCGCACGGCCTGAGCACCCCGACGGCCGAGCACTCCACGGCCTGGCACCCAACAGTCTTGCCGGCAGGATGAGTGCAGCGAGCCCGCGTCCGCGAATGCGCCGTCGTGCCGGATCGTCTCGGTCTCGGCCCCGGACGCCTTGAGGTCGCGGTGCAACTCGCTGGGCAGCGAGAAGAGCAGCGACTCCTTCGCCGCGATCACGGCCTCGACGTCCGCAAAGCCCCGCTCGGCGAGCCGGGCCAGGACGTCGCGGACGAGCACCTCGGGGACGCTGGCTCCAGAGGTGACGCCGACCGTGGCGACTCCCTCGAGCCACGACTCGTCGATCTCGTCGGCGTGGTCGACCAGGTGACCGGCGCGCGCCCCGTGCTCGAGGGCCACCTCGACGAGGCGCACCGAGTTGGACGAGTTGCGCGATTAGACGACGATCATCAGGTCGGTGTCGGCGGCCATCTGCTTGACCCCCGACTGGCGGTTCTGGGTGGCATCACAGATGTCATCCGACGGCGGAGCCTGCAGCGCCGGGAACTTCTCCTTCAGCCGGGCCACGGTCTGCATCGTCTCGTCGACCGACAGCTCGTCGACCGACAGCGTGGTCTGCTAGAGCCAGACGACCTTCTCGGGGTCTCGGACCGTGACGGTGTCGACCTCGTCCGGGCCGCCCACCAGCGTGATGTGTCGGGTCCCTCTCCGACGCGACGACCTCCTCATGGCCCTCGTGACCGATGAGCAGGATGTCGTAGTCGTCATCGGCGAAGCGGATCGCCTCGCGGTGCACCTTGGTCACCAGAGGGCAGTTCGCGTCGATCGTCTTGAGGCTGCGTGCCTTGGCCTCCTCGTGGACGACCGGGGCCACACCATGCTCCGAGAAGATGACCGTCGCGCCCTCAGGCACCTCATCGGCCTCATCAACGAAGATCGCGCCACGCTTCTCGAGGGTCATGACGACGTGCTGGTTGTGAACGATCTGCTTGCGCACGTCGACCGGGGATCACTAGAGCTCGAGCGCCCTCTCGACCGTGACGACGGCCCGGTCGACGCCAGCGCAGTAGCCTCGTGAGGGCAGCGAGCAGGACCTTTTTCTCCGGGCGGGCCTGGGCGTCAGGCTACGTGGCGCCCGCAGAGCGAGGATCGGTCCGTAACCACGTGGACAAACCACGTGGCCCACCACGCGGACAAACCCCGTGGACCCGTTGCCCGCCCCGCGCGCCACAGAGGCTCGCCCCCGGCGTGGGCGGCTGCCCCTATCGTGGGGTCTGTGAGCATGACCAGCCCGCTGCCGGACAAGGCGGCCGAGACGAGTGCCGAGCAGCCCTGGCCGGTGCGAGTGCTCAGCCTCAAGATCTCCGACTACATCGAGAAGATGAGCCAGTTGTGGGTCGAGGGACAGGTCGTGCAGTTCAATCCGCGCGGATCGATCGCCTACCTCACCCTGCGCGACCCGGACGTCGACATGTCACTCTCAGTGTCAGTGTCGATGAATGCCATCAAGGCGATGCCGACGCCGCTCGGGCCGGGTGCCCGGGTCGTGGTCCAGGCCAAGCCGACCTTCTGGACCAAGCGTGGCACCCTCCAACTCGAGGCGCGCCAGATCCGTCCCGTCGGCATCGGCGACCTGCTGGCCCGGGTGGAGATCCTCAAGCGGACCCTCATGGCCGAGGGTGTTTTTGATCAGGATCGCAAGCGGCCGATCCCGTTCCTGCCCAACAAGGTCGGGCTGATCACCGGGCGCAACTCCGCCGCCGAGAAGGATGTCGTCGAGAACGCCCGGCGGCGGTGGCCGGCGGTCCGCTTCGAGATCCGAGAGGTCGCCGTGCAGGGCGCGAGTGCGGTCACCGAGGTGGTCGCTGCGTTGTCCGAGCTGGACGCGGATCCCGGCGTCGACGTCATCATCATCGCCCGCGGTGGCGGGGCCGTCGAGGAGCTGCTCCCCTTCTCCAACGAAGCAATGGTGCGGGCCGTCGCCCAGGCCAGGACCCCCGTCATCAGCGCGATCGGGCACGACGTCGACCAGCCGCTGCTTGACCTCGTCGCGGACTGGCGCGCCTCGACTCCCACCGACGCCGGCAAGCGGGTCGTCCCCGATGCCGCCGCCGAGATCGCCCGCATCGCGGCTGCCCGCGAACGAGTGCTCCGGGCCTTGTCCCGCCGGGTCGAGGCGGAGCGGGTGGGGCTCAGAGGGCTGATGAGCCGGCCGGTGATGGCGGACCCGGTCGCCCCGATCCGGGTGCGCCGACTGGAGCTCGATCACCTGCGGGACCGGGCGACCGCCCGGGTCCAGGCCCGCCTGCACCGCGCGGGCGACAACATCAGCCACCTCCTGCGGCAAGTCACGGCGCTGTCACCCCAATCCACCCTCGAGCGGGGCTACGCCGTCGTCCAGCACGCGGACGGCCGGGTCGTGATGGACCAGGTCGACCTCGAGCCGGAGGAGTTGCTGCGCGTCCGGGTCGCCCGGGGCGACTTCGGGGTCCGCACCGTCACCACCGGGTCATAAGGTGGGGCGCATGGCAGACGCGTCCCCCACGTTCCCTGACATCGCCGACCTGGGTTATGAGGCCGCCCGGGATGAGCTGGTCACCATCGTGTCCCAGCTCGAGGCCGGACAAGCACCGCTCGAGGACTCCATGCAACTGTGGCGGCGCGGCGAGGCCCTGGCTGCCCATTGCGCTCGATGGCTCGACGGTGCCCAGGCCGAGATCGAGGGGACTCCCGAGCAGGACGCCGACGCGCCCAGCGGGATGCACACGGCTCCACCGACCGCCGACCGGCCGGTTCACGCCGATGACAAGGTCTTCGACGAGCCTCACTGAGCCGAGCCCCCACCCGAGCGGTGGGAGGGCGACCACCGCCAGCAGGTGCGGCCGTGAGCGACGGCGCCCAAGAACAACGGAAGCCTGGCCGCCGGGTCGCTGGGTCAATCAGTCGTGCGGTTGCCCCGGCTGAGGGAACCGATGGTGACGGCAGCCACGATGGGGACGGCCCATGGCACCCCGTTGCCCCACTCGCGCCCGGCCACGAGGACGACCCCGACGATGGCGATGGCGAGCACGCTCAAGCCGATCGGCGCAGTCACCACGCCACTGTCGCGACGCCGCCGATCACGACGGTGGTGTCCGAGGGCGGCCGGGGGGTGATCGGCTCACCGCCCAGCCGGACCTCGCCACGAGCCCCGGCGAGGTCACCACACAAGCAGCGCAAGAGGGTCGGCTTCCCGGCGCCGTTGTCTCCGGCGACACCCACGACCACCCCGGGCTGCACCTCGAGGTCGACGCCCGCCAGGGCCGTCACGGGGCTGTCACTGACCGACAGACCGCGGACCCGCAGGTGGGCCGGCTTCGGCCAGGTTGGCTTGGTCGCGACTAGCGCCATCCTCTATTGTCTCACCCGGTGACGAGCCCGTGCCGGCTTCGGGGGACCACCAAGCCGAGCGGCATACGGCCCGAGTTGCGGTGCTCAGGTGGTCGGGGGGACGACCTTGAGTGCCGCGGCGAACCTCTGGATCTCGGCATCGGCGACGTCGCCGGTCACGGCGATCGTGAGGTCTCCCTTGCCCGTCCCGCGCAGCAGGTAGGTGATCTGGCCCGGGGTGGCTACCTCGTAGCGTTCCCACGTGTGTGCACCGATGGCTGTCGTGCCCGTCGAGGTCGCGTTGCCCACGGTCCGGGAGACCCACTCCTGCGACACGGCCACGGCCTGCTTGAGGGAGATGTCCCCGTCAGCGGCCTTCCACACCGTTGTGAAGGTGTCGACCCCGCCCGAGCCGGGCCCATAACTCGCCACCGTCGGCACCCAGTCGTCACCGAGCCCGGCGGGCAACTCGACGGGCCACCCGGTCTGCTCCGCCACCTGGCCGGCCTTGCCTGCCGCATCGACGGCGGGTCGGGCCACGGAGCTCATCCGGGGCACGATCGCGACGAGGGCGGCGACCAGAAAGGCGATGACGAGGAGTGAGCGCAGCATGTTGGGCAGCGAGCCCATGGAGTAAGCGCTGCGGCGAGGTGGCTGCGAGGTCATTGGCCCATCGTCCCTGACTGTGAGAGGTGCTCCAAACCGGGCGTCGCCACCGCTAGAGTCGGGCCCACACCATCAGCGTCGACGGAGGTTGCCCGATGAATCCCAGCACACCAGATCGCAACCTTGCGCTCGAGCTCGTCCGAGTGACCGAGGCCGCCGCGATGGCCGGCGGCCGCTGGGTCGGTCGCGGGGAGAAGAACAAGGCCGACGGGGCCGCGGTCGAGGCGATGCGGGCGATGATCTCCACGGTGAGCATGAACGGCGTCGTCGTCATCGGTGAGGGCGAGAAGGACAACGCCCCGATGCTCTACAACGGCGAGCGCGTCGGTGACGGCACCGGCGAGGAGTACGACGTCGCGGTCGACCCGATCGACGGCACCACGATGACCGCCAAGGGGATGCCCAACGCCGTTGCCGTCATGTCGGTGGCCAGCCGCGGCGCGATGTATGACCCGTCAGCCGTCTTTTACATGGACAAGCTCGCGACCGGTCCGGAGGCGGCGCAGGTGGTCGACATCCGCCTCCCCGTCGCCGAGAACATCCGGCGGATCGCCAAGGCCAAGAAGGAGACGGTGGCCGATGTCACGGTCGTCCTGCTCGACCGCCCACGCCACGACCAACTCGCCGACGAGATCCGCGCGGCGGGGGCCCGCATCCGCTACATCATGGATGGCGATGTCGCCGGCGCGGTGATGGCCGCGCGTCCCGACACCGGTGTCGACCTGTTGCTGGGCATCGGCGGCACCCCGGAGGGGATCATCGCTGCCTGCGCGATCAAGTGTGTGGGCGGTGTCATCCAGGGCAAGCTCTGGCCCAAGGACGACGATGAGCGCCAGAAGGCCATCGACGCCGGGCACGACCTGGACCGGGTCCTGTCGACCGACGATCTCGTCCAGGGCGACTGCTTCTTTGTCGCCACGGGCATCACCGACGGTGAGTTGCTGCGCGGAGTGCGCTACGGCAGCAACTCCGCCCGCACCCACTCCCTCGTCATGCGTTCCCGCAGCGGGACCATCCGCACCATCGACAGCCAGCACAACTTCAGTCGCCCGGGCTGGTTCGGCAGCACGGACATGATCGACGACTGATCCGCCGTGACGCGCACCTTGGTGGTCGGTGAGGCCCTGATCGACGCGGTGACCCGCGCGACCGGAGGGACGACGGAGCACGTCGGGGGCAGCCCGGCCAACGTCGCGTTCGGCCTGGCGGCCCTTGAGCACGACGTCGACCTCGCCACCTGGATCGGGGCGGACGAGCACGGCGAACTGATCGAGGCCGTATGCCGTTCACGAGGTGTCGCACTCACGCCGGGTTCGCGCGGGGCCCAGCGCACGTCGGTGGCCCAGGCAACGCTGGACCCCTTGGGGGCAGCCACCTACGACTTCGACCTCGAGTGGCGGATCACCCCGGTGCCGGGTCTCGAGGCCTACGGACACGTCCACACCGGGAGCATCGGGGCGGTCCTACTCCCCGGTGCCGCGGTGGTGCGCGAGACCCTGCGGTCGGCGCGCGCGAGCGCGACGATCTCCTATGACCCCAACGCACGGCCGAGCCTGATGGGGACCGCCGCACAGGCCCGGACCGTCATCGAGGAGTCGATCGCGCTGTCCGACGTCGTCAAGGTCAGCGACGAGGACATCGACTGGCTCTGCCCCGGCGAGTCGATCGATCAGGTCGTGCGGTCCTGGGCGGCCCTGGGTCCGGCCCTCGT
>JBDTAU010000493.1:0-2596 GCA_039924465.1 Dermatophilaceae bacterium | reverse complement strand
TCATCGGCATCGAGCTCGTCGCGGACGGCGGACTGTCCATCTGGGTGGCCCTACCGCTCGTGATGATCGCCGGTGCGGTGCTGGGCCTGATCATCGAGCGGGTCGCGTTCCGGCCCTTGAAGAACCGACCGGATGCCCACTTCGCGGGGCTGATCTCATCGATCGCGCTCGCCGGGATGTTCATCGCCCTGCTCCAGTGGCGCTACGGCCCCGACACCCGGCGCTTCCCCGCGGGCTCCTTCCCGTCCGAGCCGATCAATTTCATGGGGGTGACCGTGACCATGCTCCAGGTCGCGATCCTGCTCATCTCCATCGTCCTGATGGTCGGGCTGAGCTGGCTCGTGCAGCGGTCACGGCTGGGACGCGGCATGCGCGCGGTGGCCGAGAACCCCACCGCAGCCCGCGTCCTGGGGATCAACGTCGACCGGATCACCTCCGTCACCTTCGCGATCTCCTCCGCGCTCGGCGCCGTGGCAGGTGCCCTGTTCGCCCTCAACGTCAACTCCGCCCAGCTCGGCATGGGCTCGGCCATCGAGCTCAAGGGCCTGGCGGTCATCATCGTCGGCGGAATGGGGTCGCTGCCCGGCGCCCTCGTCGGCGGGCTCGCGCTGGGGCTCGCCGAGGTCTTCGCGGTGCAGTACATCGGCTCCTCGTGGCGGGACCTCATCGCGTTCGGCCTCCTGTTCGTCATCCTCCTGCTGCGTCCTCAGGGCCTCTTCGGCGGTCGTCAGGTCAGGGAGGTCTGATGTTCACCGACGCCACCCTGACCTTCGTCGCGCTGGGCGCGATCTTCGCGTTCTCCTTCTACGCGGTCCTGGTCGCGGGGCAGCTCAGCCTCGGCCAGGCCGGCTTCGCGTCGTTGGCCGCCTTCATCGGGGTCCACCTGGCCCCCGGCCCCGCAGACGTCGGGGACCTGCCCGCCCTGCTGATCGCCATCGTCATCGGCATGGTCATCGGCGCGATCGCGGCCGTGATCCTCGGCCTGCCCACCATGCACCTGCGCGGGGTCTACCTGGCCATCGCGACCCTGGCCTTCGCCGAAGCGGTGCGAATCCTACTGCTCAACCAGGAGTGGACCGGTGGGGCCCAGGGGACCTCCGTCCCCAAGGTCCTCACGCCGGCACTCGCGTGGATCTTCCTCGTGATCGTGGCGTACTGGTTCGCCCGGATGGGGCGCTCTCGCTATGGGCGCGCCCTCGAGGCGATCCGGGAGGACGAGCTCGCGGCCCGGGCCATGGGGATCGATGTGGGCCGGCACCGGCTCTCGGCCTTCGTCACCGCCGGGGCGATCGCCGGGCTCTACGGAGTCCTGTGGGCGTTCTACGTCCGCCTCATCGCCCCGGACGACTTCGGCTTCGGCGCCGCCATCGACGGCCTGGTCACAGCCGTCGTGGGTGGGTCGACGATGTTCGTCGGGCCCTTCCTCGGCAGCGGCTTCCAGACCCTGGTCCCGGAGGTCATGCGCAACCTGGGAGTGGAGGCCGGCTGGATCCGACCCTTCCTGTCGAGCGCGCTCCTGCTCATCATCATCCTGTTCCTCCCGGGCGGACTGGCGAGCCTGCTCCCCCGCCGGCAAAAGCCCCCCAAGGAGCGCCTCGCCGACGACGCCGGACGCCTGCACCGGGCCCACCACCCGGAGCCGGGCGAGGTCATCGCGAAGCTGCAGGGCCTGGGCAAGGAGTATGGCGGCGTCCACGCAGTGCAGGGCGTCGACCTCGAGCTGCGCAGCGGCGACGTGCTCGGCCTGATCGGCCCGAACGGCGCCGGGAAGACGACGCTGGTCAACATGATCAGCGGACTGATCCCACCGACCTCCGGTCATGCCGAGGTGCTGGGCACCGAGGTGGGCCGGGTGGCGGTGCACCGAGTGGCTGAGGCCGGGGTGAGCCGGACGTTCCAGCACTCCAAGCTCTTCAACCGGCTCTCCGCCCTCGAGAACGTGCTCGTGGGCGGCCACATCGTCAGTCGCCCGACCTTCCTGCGTCGGCTGCTGTGGCTGCCGTCCGCTCGCCGTGACGAAGCAGCCGCCCTCGAGCATGCCCAGCGCTCTCTGGAGCGAGTCGGCCTCTCCGATCTGGCCACGAACCGGGCCGGCGCTCTCTCCTACGGCGATCAACGGCGGCTCGAGATCGCCCGGGCCCTCGCATCCGACCCCTCGCTGCTGATCCTGGACGAGCCCGCCGCCGGGATGAATCACGTCGAGGCAGACGCCCTGTCGGAGCTGATCCGCTCACTGGCCGACGACGGTCTCACCATCCTGCTGATCGAGCACAACGTCGGCATGGTCCTGCGGACCTGCACCCGCATCGTCGTGCTCAACTTCGGGCAGGTCATCGCGAGCGGGACCCCGGCGGAGATCGCGGCGGACCCCGCCGTCATCGAGGCCTACCTCGGATCCGCAGATCAGGCCGATCCCGCAGCAGAGCCGGGGACATCAGCTCCCACGATGGTGGAATCGGGACCACCGGCTCCCGCGGTGGTGGAGCCGGGCCCATCAGCCACGCCGACCGGCGACACCGACCGGAGGACCCCATGACCGAGCCGATCCTCACCGTCGAGGGATTGCACGTCGCCTACGGGCGGGTCGAGGCGGTCC
>JBDTAU010000492.1:0-8327 GCA_039924465.1 Dermatophilaceae bacterium | reverse complement strand
CTTGCGGTGGATGCCCCACCGCTCGGTGACCTCGAGGGTCTCGCCCGGCTTGAGGTTGAGGCACTCGCCCGTGGTGTTGAAGACCTTGCCCAGCGTCACGTCGCCGACCGGCACCGTGATCGGACCGCCGGTGTCCTGCACCGGCGCGCCCCGGACCAGACCATCGGTGGGCTGGAGCGAGATGGCCCGCACCACGTTGTCGCCGATGTGCTGGGCGACCTCGAGGTTGAGGTTCTTCTCCTCACCCGACAGGGTGACGGACGTGGTGAGCAGGTTGTACTGGTGGGGCATGGCGTCGGCGGGGAACTCCACGTCGACGACCGGGCCGATGATGCGCGAGACGCGTCCGACGCCGCCCGCGGGCTGACCCGTCACCGCGTTGTCGCTGACAGTTGCAGTCATGGTGGTTACGCTTCCTTACCTGTGGGCGGTTACTTCTTGGCGTCCGCGAGGGCGTCTGCGCCGCCGACGATTTCGCTGATCTCTTGGGTGATGCCGGCCTGACGCGCCTGGTTGGAAAGGCGCTCGTACTTCTTGATGAGGTCGGTCGCGTTGTCGGTGGCCGACTTCATCGCACGCTGACGTGCAGCGAGCTCCGAGGCGGACGAGCTGAGCAGCGCGGTGTAGACCCGGTTGCGCACGTACTTGGGCAGCAGCGTGTCGAGCACCTCGTTGGCGCTGGGCTCGAACTCGTACTCCGGCGAGAGTTCCCCCTCGTCGTACTGCTTGACCGAGAGGTCCACGTCGTCGCCGCCTTCATCGGCCTCGACGACCTCGAGCGGCAACAACCGCAACACGTGCGGCTCCTGGTTCACCATCGAGCGGAACTGGGTGAAGACCAGGTGGATCTCGTCATTGCCACCCTCCTCGGTGTCCTTGAGGAAGTCCTCGGTGATCCGGTCGGCGATCTCCCTGGCGTGCTCGAACGTCGGGGCATCGGTGAAGCCGGTCCACTCGGCGGCATACTCGCGTCGACGGAACTTGAAGTAGCTGACGGCCTTGCGACCGACGAGGTAGGGCACGACCTCCTTGCCCTCAGCGGTGAGCCGGCTGATCAGCTCAGCACTCTCCTTGAGGGCCGATGCTGAGTACGCACCCGCGAGGCCACGGTCCGAGGTCATGATGACGACGCCGGCCCGGACCGCGGTCTCCTTGGTCGTGGTCAGCGGGTGGTCCTCGTTCGCGTTCGTCGCCACAGCCGACACCGCGCGGGTCAGCGCGGTCGTGTAGGGCATGGCCTCGCTGGCCCGTTGGCGAGCCTTGATGACGCGAGCTGCCGCGATCAACTCCATCGCGTTGGTGATCTTCTTGATGGAGTTGACGGACTTGATGCGCTGGCGATAGATCCGCATCTGCGCTCCCATGTGCTCCGCCTCTCTGGTCTCGGAAGTCTGGTCATGCTCTGACGTTGCGTCTGTGGTGGGCGCTGGGGCCCATCTTCGTATGCCGCTGGGTTGAGTTGTGTCACGCGGTCCGACCACGCGGGTGGCCGGGCATCCTCGGGGGCGTGCGCCCCCGAGGAGGTGCCTACTTCTTCTGCTTGACGATCTTGGCCTGCGTGATCTGGTCCTCAGCAAGCTCCTCGTGCTCTTCGCTGCCGGGCGCGACCTGATCCTTGCCGCTCCCGCGGAAGGTGAATTTCACGTCCTGCACGACCTTCTCGAGGGCAGCCTCGGTGTCGTCATCGAGCTTGGCCGTCTCGCGGATCGTCTGCAGGATCGAGCCGTCGCGCCGGAGCGTGTCGAGCAGCTCCGCCTCAAAGTTGCGCACGTCCTCGACGGCGACGTCGTCGAGCTTGCCGGTGGTGCCGGCCCACACCGAGACGACCTGCTCCTCGACGGGATACGGGCTGCTCTGCGGCTGCTTGAGCAGCTCGACGAGTCGGGCACCCCGGGCGAGCTGGGCGCGAGAGGCCGGGTCGAGGTCGGACGCGAACATCGCGAAGGCCTCCATGGCGCGGAACTGGGCCAGGTCGAGCCTGAGACGACCCGAGACGGACTTCATCGCCTTGATCTGGGCGGCGCCACCGACTCGGGAGACGGAGACACCCACGTCGATCGCAGGGCGGACGTTCGCGTTGAACAGGTCTGCCTGCAGGTAGATCTGGCCGTCGGTGATCGAGATGACGTTGGTCGGGATGTACGCCGAGACGTCACCGGCCTTGGTCTCGATGATCGGTAGGCCGGTCATCGAGCCAGCGCCCAGGTCGTCGGACAGCTTGGCACAACGCTCGAGCAGGCGGCTGTGCAGGTAGAAGACGTCGCCCGGGTAGGCCTCGCGGCCCGGCGGACGGCGCAGCAGCAGCGACACGGCGCGATAGGCCTCGGCCTGCTTGGACAGGTCGTCGAAGACGATGAGGACGTGCTTGCCCTGATACATCCAGTGCTGGCCGATGGCCGAACCGGTGTAGGGAGCGAGGTACTTGAAGCCGGCCGAGTCGGACGCGGGCGCGGCGACGATCGTCGTGTACTCGAGCGCTCCGGCCTCCTCCAGGGTGCCGCGGACCGACGCGATGGTCGAGCCCTTCTGGCCGATGGCGACGTAGATGCAGCGGACCTGCTGCTCCGGGTCGCCCGAGTCCCAGTTGCGCTTCTGGTTGATGATCGTGTCGACCGCGACCGTCGTCTTGCCGGTCTGGCGGTCACCGATGATCAGCTGTCGCTGGCCGCGACCGATGGGGATCATCGCGTCGATCGCCTTGATGCCGGTCTGCAGCGGTTGGTGCACCGACTTGCGCTGGACCACCGACGGGGCCTGGATCTCCAGGACCCGGCGGGCCTCGGACTCGATGTCGCCGAGGCCGTCGATCGGCACACCGAGGGGGTCGACCACCCGGCCGAGGAAGGCGTCACCGACGGGGACCGAAAGGACCTCGCCCGTGCGCTTGACGGCCTGACCCTCTTCGATGCCGGAGTAGTCACCGAGGACGACGACACCGATCTGGTGGACGTCCAGGTTGAGCGCGAGGCCGAGCGTGCCGTCCTCGAACTGCAGCAGTTCGTTGGTCATGGCCGAGGGCAGACCCTCGACGTGAGCGATGCCGTCGCCGGCGTCGCTGACGCGGCCGACTTCCTCACGGGAGGCCGCTCCGGGCTCATAGGACTGGACGAATGAGTCCAGTGCGTCGCGGATCTCCTCCGGACGGATCGAAAGCTCCGTCATGTCAGATCTTCTCCTCGGTTTCGACCCATGTTGACGAGTCGGTGGTGGTCACAGCGTGGGGGTGTGCGGTGGTGCGGTCAGGCACCCATGGCGCGACGGGCGCCATCAAGTTTGCGGATGATGGTGCCGTCGATGAGTTCGTCACCGATCTCCACCTTGACACCGCCGACGACCCGGGGGTCCACGACGGTCTGGACATGGACCTTGCCGCCGTAGATGGCGGTCAGGCCCTGCGCGAGTCGATCCCGGTCCGGCTCAGAGAGCGGGACCGCGGACGTCACGGTGGCAGTCTGCTGCTGGCGACGGCCAGCCGCGATGTCGAGGTAGCCGTCCAGGACGCGGTCGAACCGTTGGCCGCGCGGCTCCCTGACGGCCTGATGCACGAGCATCAGGGTCTCGTCCGCGACCTTGCCCCGAAGGAGTGAGTCCACCAGGTCGACCCGCTTGTCAGCGGGCGTACCCTGGTCCGTCAGAGCGGTCCGTAGGCCGGAGTCAGCAGCCACGATCCGCTCGAAACGGAACAGCTCCTCCTCGACCCGGTCCGCACGATCGGCCACTTCAGCCTCCGCGACGACCGCTTCGACGCCATAGGTCTCGATGGTGTCGGACAGATCGCCCTCCGAGCTCCACCGCTGCGCGACGACACCGCGCAGCACGGCGAGCGTCGCGGCGCTGACCTTGCCATCGAAGAGCCGACCGACGAGTCCCTCCTTGACCGAGCCCTCACGGGACGGATCGGCGACAGCCCGGCGCAGAGTGGCGCTGTTGTCGAGAACGCCGACGACCTCGAAGAGTTCCTGTGCCAAGCGGACCCGGTCGGCGCCACCGGCGAGTGCCGCGGTGAACGCGTCACGGCTGGCGGCAGCGGCTGCCCGGGAAGGACCCTGCATCAGAGTTCGCCACCCTGAGCGCTGGCATTGCCGACCTTCTCACGCGTCACGTCGCCGGACTCGAGCTCGGCGAGGAAGCGCTCGACGATGCCCTTCTGACGGGTCTCGTCCTCGAGCGACTCGCCGACGATCCGGCTGGCCAGGTCGGTGGACATGCGACCCACGTCCGACCGGAGCGACACGACGGCCTGCTGGCGCTCGGCAGCGATCTGCTTGTGCGCCGTCTGGGTGATCCGGGCCGCCTCACTCGCCGCGTGCTCGCGCATCTCGGCGATGATCTGCGCACCCTGGGCCTTGGCTTCCTCACGGATGGTGGAGGCCTCCGCCCGCGCCTCGACCAGCTGGGCCTGGTACTGCTCGAGGGCAGCCTGGGCCTGGGCCTGAGCCTCTTCGGCCTTGTGCATCCCGCCCTCGATGGCCGCTGCCCGGTTGGCATAGGCCTTCTCCAAGTTGGGGACGACCTTGCTGGCCACGACCCAATAGAGGATCCCGATGGCGATGAGACCGAAGATGAGCTCGGGGAGGTACGGCAGGATCGGCAGGTCCTTTGAGTGATCCACCTCCGCTGCCGGCGTCAGGGCCGGGATCAGGGCGTTGAGCTGCACGAGTACTCCTTGTGCCTAGTGCGTCGAACGTTGGGGATGAGCAAAGTCCGGTGAGGGACGATCAGTTCTTGATGAAGAAGAGCACCAGACCGAAGATCGCGAGGGCCTCGGCCAGGGCGAAGCCAAGGATGGCGATCGGCTGCAGCAGGCGGCCGGACTCGGGCTGGCGGGCAACACCGTTGATGTAGGCGGCGAAGATCAGGCCGATGGCGATGGCTGGGCCGATGGTCGACAAGCCGTAGCCGACGAGCGAGATAGAACCGGTCACGATGATTCCTCTTTCGTGTATTTCGTGGATCCAGCCGACCGTTGTGTCGGCGGAAGCGTGAGTTGACTATTCAGTTGTGAGTTCGTGCGGATGGTACTGGCCCAGAGTCGAGTCAGTGCTCGTCGACGAGGGCGCCACCGATGTAGGACGCAGCGAGGAGAGTGAAGACGTAGGCCTGCAGGAACTGCACCAGCGCCTCGAAGAGCGTGAAGATGAACGCGAGGATCCAGGCCGGTATGGCCACGAACTTGAGCGCTATCCCGTCGGAGAGGAACAGTTCGTGACCACCGACGATGAACACCACGAGCAAGAGGTGCCCGGCGAACATGTTGCCGAAGAGTCGCAGGGCGAGCGTCAACGGGCGGGTGATGAAGAAGTTGATCACTTCGAGCAGGAGGATGAACGGCTTGATCCACCCCGGCAGCCCCGCCGGGAGGAGGAACTTGAAGTACCCGGCGACCCCGTGCTTCTGGAACCCGATGGCGTGGTAGACGACGTAGACCACGAGCGTGAGCGCGATGGGGTAGCCGATGCGGGAGAAGGTCGGCATCTGGATCGGTGGGAGGACACCGAACCAGTTGTTGGCCAGGATCAGCAGGAAGATGCTGAACAGCAACGGGACGAACCGGAGGAAGTCCTTGGTGCCGATCATGTCCTTGGCCATGTCGTTGCGCACGAAGTTGTAGACCTGCTCGGTGAACCACTGACCCTTGGAGGGGACGATCGCGGCCTTCCTCGTCGTGGCGATCAGCCACCACGAGAGGAGCGCGACCGAGAGCAGGATGACCACCATCGAACGGGTGACCGTGACGCCGGAGACTGTGAACAGCGGCTGCCAGAACACCTCGGGGGTGGGCGGGAAGTGCCCCTCGCCCTCGGCATTGGCCAGGGCGCCCAGCGAGGACGCCAGCACGTTGAAGCTCACAAGCTCTCCTTGGTCATGATGATGGAACACGTACAGGCCGAACGGATGTGAGCCGACCGCTGGATCCGAGCGACCCCGGGTCGTGCGCGCACGCACCCATCTTGGTCACTCGCACCGTAGTGCGCACCCCTCGGATTGTCTTCAGCGACGAATGCTACTGGGTACCGTACCGGAGCCAGATCACGTACAACGACAGCGCCATGCCGCCGAGCATCCCGATCAGCACGAGGAAACCGGTCCCCAGCCACCGATCGAGAAGCCATCCCATCCCGGCGAAGGTCGCCGGTCCCGAGATGAGGTAGGCCAGGACGTTGGCCGAGGTCTGGTCCGACTGGAACTTGCCCATGGACAGCAGCGGATTCCCTGGCGACGTCCCGGACGGCCCTTTGGGTTCCGTCGACCCGGAGGCCGGCACCCCCTTGTCGGGACTGTCGGGACTGTCGGGCTCGTCGGGGACCGGCGACCTCGGTTCGGGTGGCTCGGTCACGATGGGCTCCTCGCAGGATGGTCATTCGCTGCCCCCATGGGGAAGGACGACGTCCGGATAGATCTCGTGCCGCGCCCGCCGGAAACCGATGACCAGGCCGACCTGCCAGACGACGGTCTGGCACGCGGTCGCCACGGCGAAGGCAGGTCCATCGATCCACCCCGTCCTGCGCAGCACGAGGAAGATGAACACGAGGGCGATCAGCTGGCCCAGATAGACGACGAAGGCCCCGGCGATCGACAGTCCCGGATCGCCGGCGACCACCGCCCGGACCCCGAGGTGCCCGAGGGTGAAGAACCCCACCGCCACGAGCGCTCCGGCCAACGCCGAACGTGCTCCCAGCCCATCACGCAGGAGGAAGGCCGCGAGCGTGATGAGCGGAACGCTGATCACGGAGAGTCGCAGCGAGGCCCTGAGCATCGAGCGGGCCGGCGATGCGGCGCCGACGGCGCCCAGCGGGCCACTCGGGATGGAGCTCACGATGCTGACTACCTCACGGTGGGAGGACGGGTGATGGATGCTGGGTTCGTGGTCCGCAGGGCTCGATCTGGCCCGCACCAACGCTTGTGAAAGGTATCACAAGCGTGTGGACGGCCTCCACTTCGGCAGCCAGACCGTGAGGATCACCCCCACGATCGCAGCCGCGATCACGGCGATCAAGGGCAGCCAGCCGTCCCAGATCACGAAGCTGACGGAGCCCATCGCCACGATGGCCGCCCAGAGGTACAGGATGAGCACCGCCCGTCGGTGCCCGTGACCGATTTGGAGCATTCGGTGGTGCAGGTGCAGGGCGTCGGCTTGCCACGGTCGCCGGCCGGCCCGGGTCCGGCGCACGACCGCGAGCACCATGTCGAGCAGCGGCAGCATGAGCACCGCGAGCGGCACGAGGATGGGCAGGAAGGCCGCGGTCGCCTGGTTGGCGGACAGGTCACTCGGGTTGACGTTGCCCGTCATCGAGATCATGGCGGCCGACAGCAACAGCCCCAGGGTCAACGCCCCCGAGTCTCCCATGAACAGCCGTGCCGGATGGAAGTTGTGCGGCAGGAACCCTCCGCAGCAGCCCACGAGGGCCGCCGAGATGAAGGTCGCCGTCGAGAACACGTTGGCCGGCACGAAGGAGTGGGACACGATGTAGGAGTAGGTGAAGAAGGACAGCGCGGCGATCCCGACCACCCCTGCAGCCAGCCCGTCGAGCCCGTCGATGAAGTTGACGGCATTCGTCGTGGCGATGACGACGAAGATGGTGATCCCGACCAGGACGGGCGTCGGCAGCACCGTGTAGCCGAAGATCGGCAAGGACAGCAGCTGCACCCCGGTGTAGGCCATCAGCCCGGCGGCGAGCACCTGTCCCGCGAGCTTGGTCAACCAGTCGAGTTCACGGATGTCATCGAAGGCCCCGAGGAGGCAGACGATCCCCCCAGCTGCGACGATCCCGAGGATCTGGCGGTTGGAGAAGAGGGTCCCGAGGTAGGGCAGCGACCGTGCCACCAGCGCCGCCGCGACGAAACCGATGTAGATCCCCACCCCTCCGAGGCGTGGGATGGGAGTGGTGTGGACGTCACGTTCGCGCACCGCCGTGAAGGCCCCCGTGGCGACCGCGAGACTGCGGATGAACGGGGTGACCAGGTAGGTGACCCCGGCCGCGACGATGAGGATGAGGACGTATTCGTGCACTCAGCCCCCCAACGGCTTCCCGCGGGCCCGGTCCGGCGCCGACCGGCGAGCGGGCACGCCCAGCGGGCACCTCACTGCCGTATGCCGCTCAGCGGGCTGAGCGGCATACGGGCGCCTCGTCGTCATGGCGGGGAACCGCTCAGCGGGGGTACGCGGGGAAGCGCGTGACCAGGTCGGTCACCTCGGCGTGCACCGCCTTGCTCACGGCGCTGTCCGGGTCGCCGTCACCCTCGGTGATCGCGCGGTGGATCAGCTCGGCGATCTTCTTCATCTCCTCGAGCCCCATCCCCTGTGTCGTCACCGACGGGGTGCCGAC
>JBDTAU010000491.1:0-4838 GCA_039924465.1 Dermatophilaceae bacterium | reverse complement strand
TCGGGGGGCACTCGCAGAACGTAACCCACTCCACGCTTGGTGTGGATCAGGGACGGGCCGTCGGCGTCGATCTTGCGCCGCAGGTAGGAGATGTAGGACTCGACGATCCCGGACTCCCCACGGAAGTCGTAGTCCCAGACGTGATCGAGGATCTGGGTCTTGGACAGCACCCGGTTGGGGTTGAGCAGCAGGTAGCGCAGCAGTTTGAACTCGGTCGGGGACAGGTCGATGATCCGGGAGCCGCGGCGCACCTCGTGGGAGTCCTCGTCGAGTTCAAGGTCGTGGAAGCGCAACGTCGCGGACTCGTCAACGGAGCCCCGGGAGCGTCGGAGCACAGCCCGGATCCGGGCGATGACCTCCTCGAGGCTGAACGGCTTGGTGACGTAGTCGTCCCCGCCCACCGTGAGGCCCTGAATCTTGTCGTTCAGCCCGTCCCGTGCCGTGACGAAGACGATCGGCTGTTGCCGGCCGGCCGATCGCAGGCGGCGGGTGATCTCGAAGCCGTCGATGTCCGGGAGCATGACGTCGAGGACTATCAGGTCGGGGGAGGTCTCATCTGCCGAGCTCAACGCGCTCGCACCGTCGCCCGCGGTCACCACATCGAAACCGGCAAAACGGAGCGAGGTGGCGAGCAGTTCGCGGATGTTGGGCTCGTCCTCCACGATGAGCAGGCGTGCCTCGGGGGTCTGGATGGTCACGACGCCATTGTCTCGGTAAAGGCTGGGAGTTCGCTGTGAGGGCCGGGTGGGCCTGCCCGACGTTGGCTGTGCCCTACCGTGTGAGTCGATGACGACTTTCCTGCTCGCGCCGGCGCTCGGCCTGGTCGTCGGGCTCCTGATGGGCACCCTGGGCGGGGGCGGCGCCGTCCTGGCCGTGCCGGTGCTCGTCTACCTGTTGCACCAACCCGTGCAGCAGGCGACGACGATCTCGCTGATCGTCGTGCTCTTCGGCGCTGCGGTCGGGCTGGTGTCGATGCGGGGCAGTGGCCGCGTCGACTGGCGCACCGGACTGGTCTTCGGCGCGCTCGGGATCGGCGGGTCGGTCCTCGGGTCCCGGCTGGCCTACCTGGTCGACCCGCGGATCCTGATGGGCGCCTTCGCGGTGCTGCTCGCCGTCGTCGCGCTCATCATGTGGCGCCACGCCGCGACCCAGGGAACCCGTGAGCACCACGGCGACATCTCGCTCGGGCACCTGATCCCGACGGCGCTTGGTGTCGGCGCCCTGACCGGGTTCTTCGGCGTCGGGGGCGGCTTCGCCACGGTCCCCTCCCTCGCGGTCGTCATGCGGCTCCCGGCCCTGGTCGCGACCTCGACGAGCCTGGTCGTCATCGCGGTGAACTCGACCGTCGCGCTGGCGACACGGACGCTCGGGGGCGGGCTCAGCGGCATACCGTGGGGTCTCGTCGCGACCTTTGCCCTGGCCACCGGCGTCGGGACCCGGCTCGGCAACGGGCTCGCGGCGCGGGTGCGTGGGACGGTGCTGCTGCGCGCCTTCGCCGGCTTCCTCGTCGTGCTCGGGATCGTCGTGGGTGTCGAGGTGGCGCTCGGGGTGACCGGCTGAGCCGTCAGCGGCGCCGGGCCTTGGCGAGCGTCTTCTTGAAGTCCTTGCCGCACATGGCGGCGCAGTCCTGCTGGCACAGGCGGTGCACGACGACCGGGCACCGGAGGCACCGCTCGTCCTTCTTGCAACACGTGGACTTGGGCTTGAGCTTCGCCACGTCCTTGGCCTTGAGTTTCCCCACCACGGCGATGGGAGCGAAGTTAGGTCTGGCTTACCCCAGTTGCGTACAGAACTGAGACATCAGTCACGGCGAGGGTGGGTGGCTCAGAGGTCCGCGGCGTCCAGGATCCGGTAGGCATAGCCCTGCTCGGCGAGGAAGCGCTGGCGGTGCGCGGCGAAATCGGCGTCGACGGTGTCGCGGCTGACGATCGTGTAGAAGTGGGCGGTGCGCCCGTCACCCTTGGGGCGCAGCACCCGGCCGAGGCGCTGGGCCTCCTCCTGCCGGCTGCCGAACGTGCCGCTGATCTGGATCGCGACCGAGGCCTCCGGCAGGTCGATGGAGAAGTTGGCGACCTTGGACACCACGAGGGTGCTGATCTCCCCGGTGCGGAACGCTTCGTAGAGCCGCTGCCGCTCCTTGACGGTGGTCTCGCCGGTGATGACCTCCGCGTGCAGCAACTCGGCCACCTCGTGGAGCTGGTCGAGGTACTGGCCGATCACCAACGTGGGTTCATCCGTATGCCGCTGAACGAGCTTCTCGATGACCGGCAACTTCGCGTCGGTGCAGCTCGCAAGCCGGTAGCGCTCCTCGGGCTCGCTGGTGGCGTAGGCCATCCGCTGGCCCTCCGGGAGGGTGACCCGTACCTCGACGCAGTCGGCGGGTGCGATGTAGCCCTGTGCCTCGATGTCCTTCCACGGGGCGTCGAAGCGTTTGGGGCCGATGAGGGAGAAGACGTCCGCCTCGCGGCCGTCCTCACGCACGAGGGTGGCGGTGAGGCCGAGCCGGCGGCGGGCCTGCAGGTCGGCGGTCATCCGGAAGATCGGCGCGGGCAGCAGGTGCACCTCGTCGTAGATGATCAGGCCCCAGTCGCGGGCATCGAGCAGGTCGAGGTGGGTGTACACGCCCTTCCGGCGGGTGGTGAGCACCTGGTAGGTCGCGATCGTGACGGGGCGGATCTCCTTGCGGGCACCGGAGTACTCGCCGATCTCCTCCTCGGTCAAGGACGTGCGCCGCAGCAACTCGTCCTTCCACTGTCGGGCGCTGACGGTGTTGGTGACGAGGATCAGGGTGGTCGCCTGGGCCGCGGCCATCGCGCCGGCGCCGACGAGGGTCTTGCCCGCGCCGCACGGGAGCACCACGACGCCGGAGCCGCCGTGCCAGAAGCCGTCGATCGCATGCTGCTGGTAGGGCCGCAGGTGCCAGTTGCTGAGGTCGAGGGTGATCGGGTGGGCCTCGCCATCGACGTAGCCGGCGAGGTCCTCCGCGGGCCAGCCGACCTTGAGCAGCTCCTGTTTGAGGCTGCCACGTTCGCTCGGGTGCACGACGACCGCGAGGTCGTCGATGCGCTCGCCGGTCAGCGGCTTGATCTTCTTGTGCCGCAGCACCTCCTCGAGGACGGGGCGGTCCGTCGTGCGCAGCACCAGCCGGGTCCCCTCGGGGCTGTCGGCGAAGCCCTCCTTGGTCAGCGTCAGCCGGCCGTAGCGGTCCATCGTGTCGGCCACGTCGACGAGCAACGCGTGCGGCACGGGGTAGCGACTGAACGTGATCAGCGCGTCCACGACCTGCTCGGCGTCGTGCCCGGCCGCCCGGGCGTTCCACAGGCCCAGGGGGGTGATGCGATAGGTGTGCACGTGCTCGGGGGCGCGCTCGAGCTCGGCGAACGGCGCGATCGCGCGCCGCGCCTCCTCGGCGCGTGCGTGATCGACCTCCAGCAGCAGCGTCTTGTCGCTCTGGACGATCAGGGGCCCATCGGTTGGTGCACTCATCGTCTGTTCACAACCACCGCGTCGGTCCGGCTGTTCCCGCGCGCCACGGCGTCGTGGTCGGCCCCTGCGATGATGCGGCGAAGTGGTGCGGCGGGGTGGTTGCCCCGGGATCGGGGTGGTGCGGGGACCGGGACGGGGTTGCTCACGCCTGACAGTATGGAGGCATGCGTACGCCACAGGTTGAGTCGGCGTCGGGGCTCCCGGCCGAGGTGATGATCTATGAGGTCGGCCCGCGGGACGGGCTCCAGAACGAGAAGACCATCGTGTCGACCGCGACCAAGGTCGAGTTCATCCGGCGCCTCGAGGCAGCTGGGCTGCGAACGATCGAGACCACCTCCTTCGTCCCGGGCACGTGGGTGCCGCAGATGGATGACGCGGAGCAGGTGCTCGCCGCCCTCGGCCCATCGGGCACCACTCGACAGCGCCCTGCCCTGGTGCCCAACGAGCACGGGCTGACCCGGGCCGAGGAGCTCGGGCTCGAGGCGATCGCGATCTTTGGCTCGGCCACCGACACCTTCGCGCTGAAGAACCTCAACCGGTCCGTCCAGGAGCAGTACGCGATGTTCGAGCCGGTCGTCACGCGCGCCAAGGCCTCGGACATGTGGGTGCGGGCCTACGTCTCGATGTGTTTCGGTGACCCGTGGGAGGGGCCGGTCCCCATCGCGCAGGTCGTCGAGGTCGCCGAGCGCCTGATGGACCTCGGCTGTGACGAGCTCAGCCTCGGGGACACGATCGGGGTCGGCACGACCGGCCACGTCCACCGGCTGCTCGAGGCACTGGGGCGGCGCGGGATGGGCCCGGACCGGATCGCGGTCCACTTCCACGACACCTATGGGCAGGCGCTCGCCAACACGATGGCGGCGCTGAGCGACGGGGTCAGTGTCGTCGACGCCTCGGCCGGCGGACTCGGGGGCTGCCCCTACGCCAAGTCCGCGACCGGCAACCTGGCCACCGAAGACCTCGTCTGGGCGCTCACCGGCGCCGGCGTGCACACGGGGGTCGATCTGGAGCAGCTCGTTGCGACGAGTGTCTGGATGGCCCAGCAACTCCGTCGTCCGAGCCAGTCCAGCGTGGTCCGGGCGCTCGCCGGTTCCGACTGAACCGGCCCCCGGGCGGGGGTCGGGCCTGGCAGCGGGTCAGGTCGCCGTGTCGAGGGTGGCTCCGGTGATCCGGTGCACCGAGTAGGTCTGCTCGTGTCCGGACTCATCCGTGGCGTAGACCCGTCCGGCCTCGACCCGCCGCGGGTGCACGAGGTGGCGGGTCGTGGCGCCGTAGCGGTCACTGACCCCGATCCAGACGCCGTGCCGGTCGGCGATGGCGTCACGCAGCAGGGCCAGGCTCACGACCGGGTC
>JBDTAU010000490.1:0-4606 GCA_039924465.1 Dermatophilaceae bacterium | reverse complement strand
CTCATGCAGTCGAAGCCGTCCCGCTGGTTCATCGCCAGCAGGGTCTTCGCGCTGCGGGTGACCCCCATCCGCCGCATCGCCGGCAGCATGGCGTGGGTGACGCCCGGGACCCCGGCGGCCCAGTCCTTCGGCTCACCCACCTCGAGATCCCGGTCGGAGACGTCCTCGATGAGGAGTTTGTCGGCCATGGGGCACCTTCCTTCACAGCGGGTCCACCCAGACTAACCGTCACCGCAGCGAAGGCGTGGCGACCAGCGGAAGCCTGCTCCGCGGCATACGACTGGGTGCTGGCCGGGGTGCCGGCCAGCTCGTGGGAGGCTCAGGCCTTCCCGTCGAAGAGGCTCGTCACCGAGCCGTCTTCGAAGACCTCCCGGATCGCCCGCGATACCAGGGGCGCGATCGACAGGACGGTCAGCTTGTCGAAGCGCTTGTCGTCCGGGATCGGCAGCGTGTTGGTGACGATGACCTCCTCGACCCTGCAGGCCTTGAGCCGGTCGATGGCCGGTCCGGAGAGGATGGCATGCGTCGCAGCGATGACGACCGAGGTGGCACCCTCCTCGAGCAGGGCATCGGCTGCCTTGGTGATCGTGCCCGCCGTGTCGATCATGTCGTCGACCAGGACGCAGACCCGCCCGGCGATCTCGCCGACGACCCGGTTGGCGACGACCTCGTTGGGCCGGTTGATGTCACGGGTCTTGTGGATGAAGGCCAGCGGGGCTCCACCGAGGCGGTTGGACCAGTCCTCGGCGACCTTGATCCGGCCGGCGTCCGGGGAGACGACCGCCAACTCGAGGTGGCCGTACTTGTCGCGCACGTGGTCGGCGAGGATGGGCATCGCCATGAGGTGATCGACGGGGCCGTCGAAGAAGCCCTGGATCTGCGCGGTGTGCAGGTCGATCGTCATGAGCCGATCGGCGCCGGCCGTCTTGAACAGGTCGGCCATGAGGCGCGCCGAGATCGGCTCCCGACCGCGGTGCTTCTTGTCCTGACGGGCGTAGCCGTAGAAGGGCAGCACGACCGTGATCCGCTTGGCCGACGCCCGCTTGAGCGCGTCGATCATGATCAACTGCTCCATGATCCACTCGTTGATCGGCGAGGTGTGGCTCTGCAGGACGAAGGCATCGCACCCGCGGACCGACTCCTCGTAGCGGACGTAGATCTCGCCGTTCGCGAAGTCGTAGGCAGAGGTCGGGACCAGGTCGGTGCCGAGCTGGTCCGCCACCGCGAGAGCCAGGAGTGGATGGGCCCGCCCGGAGAAGAGCATCAGGTGCTTCTCGGTGGCCCTGTCGATGCCGGTCATTGGCCTGCCTCTGTCGCGTCGGTCGTGCTGTCTGCTCGGGAGGGACGAGTCAACTGGTCGTTCTCAAGGACGGCCCCGTGCTCGCGGGCCAGGGCCGCCTCGGCGTCGGCGGCCTGCCGGACCTGGCTGTGGGCCACGGCGGCCTGAGCGGCCTCGTCGGTCTTGGTGCCCTGGCGTCGCCGGTGCACCCAGCCGTCGATGTTGCGTTGCGGGGCCCGGGTCACAGCCAGTTGGCCGGGCGCGACGTCGCTGACGACCGCAGAGCCGGCCGCCACGTAGGCGCCGTCGCCGATCGTGCGGGGCGCGACGATGACGGAGTTGCTCCCGACGAAGCTGTGCGCCCCGACCTCCGTGTGCTCCTTGGTGATCCCGTCATAGTTGGCAAAGATCGTGCCGGCCCCGATGTTGGCCCCGTCACCGATCGTCGCGTCGCCGCAGTAGGTCAGGTGCGGCACCTTCGCCTCGACGCCGATGACGGCGTTCTTGGTCTCGACGAAGCCGCCGATCTTGCCCCGGGCGCCGAGCCGGGTGCCCGGTCGCACGTAGGAGAAGGGGCCGACCTGCGCGCCGTCACCGATCTGGGCCAGCTCGGCCTGGGTGCGCACGACGCTGGCGCCGTCGCCGACCTCGACGTCCTTGAGCGATGTGTTGGGGCCGATGACGCAGTCGCTGCCGATCGTCGTTGCACCGAGGATCTGCGTCCCGGGGTGCACGATCGTGTCGCGTCCGATGCTCACGTCGGCGTCGATCCACGTCGTGCTCGGGTCGATGACGATGGCGCCCTCGCGCATGGCCGCCTCGACGGTGCGCCGGTTGAGTTCGCCGCCGAGACGCGCCAACTGGACCTTGTCGTTGACGCCCTCCGTCTGCCACTCATCGGCCACGAGGTGGGCGCTGACGCGCTGGCCGCGAGAGTGGGCGATGGCCAGGACGTCGGTGAGGTACTTCTCGCCCTGCGCGTTGTCGGTGCCGACCTCCGTCAGCGCCGAGCGCAGGAAGGCGATGTCGAAGGCGTAGATCCCCGTGTTGATCTCGCCGATGGCCCGCTGCTCGTCAGTGGCGTCCTTGTGCTCGACGATCCCAGCGACTCCACCGTCGGCGTCGCGCAGGATCCGGCCGAGGCCGGTCGGGTCGTCCTTGGTCGCAGTGATGACCGTCACCGCGCTCCCGGAGCCGGCATGATCCCGCGCGAGGCCGGTCAGCGTCTCCTCGGTGAGGAGCGGGACGTCACCCATCGTCACCACGACGGTGCCGGACAGGGCGCTCGGCAGCGCTTCGAGGGCGCACTCGACGGCCCGTCCGGTGCCCTTGACCTCGTCCTGGTCGACGATCAGCGCCTCCGGGTCGATCTCGGCCAGGTGCGCCGCGACCCGATCCCGCTGGTGACGCACGACGACGGCCAGCAGCTCCGGACCCGCGCCCCGTCCCGCCCGGACCGCGTGACCGACGAGCGTGCGCCCGCCGATCGTGTGCAGCACCTTGGGAATGGTGGACTTCATTCGTGTGCCCTCGCCGGCGGCGAGGACGATCACGGCGGTCAACCGTCGATCGGTCACGGGTGGCAGCTCCTCCAGGTCGGATGGGCGCGGCCCACAGGCACAACATCGGTCTGAGGGTGCGCGGCCATGCTACTAGCGGCCCGGCCCGTCCGTGTCCCGGGCGTCCGGCCGTATGCCGCTGAGCGGGCCTGGCTGCGTGCGCTCGGTGCCGTCCGAGCCACTCTCCCAGAGGCCGCCGGGCGGGCTCGGCTACGTGCGCTCGGTGCCGTCCGGGCCGTGGGCCCGCTGCCAGTCCGGTTTGTTGGCGTACGCGTAGCGGTAGTAGTCGGACAGTTCGAGCCGGCTGGCAGCCGCCTCATCGGCGATGACGATCGCGTGCTGGTGCAGTTGCAGGAGGGAGGCCGGGCACCGGCTCGACAGCGGGCCCTCGACGGCCGCGGCGACGGCGTCGGCCTTGCCCGCACCCTGCGCGACGAGCACCAGGCGCCGGGCGTCCATGATGGTGCCCAGGCCCTGGGTGACACAGTGGATGGGCACCTGCTCGTCCTGCTCGAAGAAGCGTGCGTTGTCAGCGCGCGTCTCCGGCGCGAGCGTCTTGACCCGCGTGCGCGAGGTGAACGAAGAGGTCGGCTCGTTGAAGCCGATGTGGCCGTTACCGCCGATGCCGAGGATCTGGATGTCGACTCCTCCCGCCGCCCGGATCGCCTCCTCGTAGGCCACACAGGCCCCCTCGAGGTCGCGGGCGTGGCCATCGGGGACCTGGACGCGGTCGGGATCCAGGCGCAGTGGCGCCACCACCTCCCGGTGGATCACCGCGGCATAGCTCGGCGGGCGATCGGCGGCGATCCCGACGTACTCGTCCAGGGCGAAGGCACTGGTGTGACTCAGGTCGAGGCTCCCCTCCTCGACCCATTGCGCCAGTTGGCGATAGATGCCGAGTGGCGATGATCCGGTCGCCAGACCGAGGACCGCGGTGGGCTTGCGCCGCACCTCGTCGGCGATCACTGCGGCAGCGAGTCGGCCGATGTGGTCGGCGTCGGGAAGGATGATGATTTCCACGCTCCCCGGGTAGGAGTCGAACCTACGTCGCTAATCCTGATTCAAAGTCAGGCGGGCCCTGCCGGCAGACCAACCGGGGAACGCCCGGGGCACGGGTGCCTCGGGACGTCCACAGGGTAGTGCAGAGAATGCCCCGGACCAGAATCCTGGCGCTCCCCCGACTGGTGTCGGGCCCGGGGTCGGCACAATGGGCAGCGTGACCCCCCACCGAAAGGACCCGGAGCGCCCCCCGCGCGCCCGGATGACCGGGGAGCAACGCCGAGAGCAACTCATCGTTGTCGGCCGGACTCTCTTTGCGGACAACGGTTTTGAGGCGACCACGGTGGAGGAGATCGCAGCAACGGCCGACGTGTCCAAGCCCGTGGTCTATGAGCACTTCGGTGGGAAGGAGGGCCTGTATGCCGTCGTGGTCGACCGCGAGATCCGATCCCTGCTGGGGGAGATCACCCAGGCGCTCGAGGTCGGGGGCGGTGCGCGCGACCTGGTCGAGCAGGCCACCCTCGCGCTGCTCGACTACATCGAGAGCGACGCGGACGGCTTCCGGGTCCTGGTCCGGGACTCCCCTGCGGGCCAGTCGACCGGACCCTTCGCCAGCATCCTCGGAGACGCCGCGACCCGGGTCGAGCACCTCTTGGCCGCGGAGTTCAAGGCCCGCGGCCTCGACCCGGCCACGGCCCCGATGTATGCCCAGATGCTCGTCGGCATGGTCGCCTTCACCGGCCAGTGGTGGCTCGCGCGGGGCACCTTC
>JBDTAU010000489.1:0-3875 GCA_039924465.1 Dermatophilaceae bacterium | reverse complement strand
AGGCTCTCCCCGTGGCGTGCGTCGCTGGCGCCGCCCTCGGGTGGGGAGTCGGTGTCCTCGTCCACCTGGCGATCGGGGCGCCGGGGCGGCGGACCTCGGAGCCATCCGTCGAGAACGCCCTGCGCCGGATGGGCCTCGCGCCCGTCACCGTGGTCCACACCGGCCGGCAGCGATTGCGGCCGCAACTCTACGACGTGACCACCGAGGGCGGTGAGCACCTGCAGGTCAAGGTCGTGCGGCGCCTGCACCGGCTCGACGGCCCTGGCCATCGGCTCCGCCGCCTGCTCGCCTCGCTCGACGTCGGCGCGGCACCGGCTCCGTCCACCCCCCGCCACGAGGTCGCCCACGAGGCCTACCTCGCCCTGCTCGCCGAGCGCGCCGGCGTCGGCACCCTGCCGGTGCTGCTCGCCGGCGAGATCGAGTATGGGCCGCCCTTCCTGGTCTACCGCCGGGTTCCGGGCCAGCGGCTCAGTGACCTGGCCGCTGATGCGGTGACGGACGCCCACCTGGATGCGATCTGGGACACCGTGGCGGACCTCGGCGCCGCCCGGGTCGTCCATCACGACCTCCGCGCCCAGAACCTCCTCATCGATGACGAGGGCACCATCCGGATCACCGACTTCAGCTTCGGGCGAGTGGCCGGGCCGAGCACCGGCACGGCCCGCGACGCGGCTGAACTGCTCGTCTCCCTGACCTCAGTCATCGGGATCGATCGGGCTGTGGACAGCGCCGTGCGGAAGGTGCCCGCGCTCACCCTCCAGGGAGCGCTGCCGCACCTGCAGCCACTCGCCCTGCATCGCCGCTTCCGGGACCAGATCACCGACAGCACGACGCTCGTGCAGTTGCGTGAGGTCCTCGCTGACCGTCTGGGGTGCGAGGTGCCGCCGTTCCGATCGCCGGTCCGGCCGAGCTCCGTGGCGATCCTCGCGGCGGGGGGGCTCGCGGTCTATCTTCTGTTGCCAGAACTGTCGAGTGTCGGCGCCATCCGCTCCGTGATGAAGGCCGCGGACTGGAGGTGGCTGACCGCGAGCGTCGTGCTCGGGTTCCTCGCGATCCTCGCCTCGTCGCTGACGATCCTGGGGTCCGCACAGATGACGCTGCCGGCCTGGCGCACGATCTGGGTGCAACTCGCCTCTGCCTTCACCGGCCGGACCACCGTCGCCGCCCTCGGTTACTACACGACTCACCTGTCGTTCTTCCGACGACTCGGCATGTCCCGCACCGATGCCGTCGGGGCGCTGCTGCTCAACCGGGCGGCGACCGTGGCCGTGACCGGGATCGTCACGATCATCGGCTTCTTCGTGATCGGCAACGCGGTCCCGATGGGGCAGGTCACGGTCCCGTGGTGGTTGTGGGTTGCCCTCGGCGGCGCTGCCCTCGTCGTCGTGGCCTTTCTCGCATCGCCGGCCGGTCGATCGCGAGTGTGGCTTCCGGCGCGGGCTCTCACCGGCCGCTTGATCGCAACGACGGTCCCGACGCTGAGCCGACCGGTCCGGGCGGTTCAGCTCATCCTGGGAGAGGTCGGCTTCCTCGCCTTCTCCGCAGCAGCCCTCGCGACCACGCTGTCGGCGATCGGCTCGCACTACGCCCTGGGACCGGTCATCGCCGTCTTCGTCGTCGCCTCGACCCTCGGCCAGCTCGTGCCGACCCCCGGCGGGCTCGGCGCCGTCGAGGGAGCCCTCGTCGCCGGCCTCACCGCGATCGGGATCTCGCCGACCGACGCGGTCGGCGCCACGCTCGCCACCCGGGTGCTGACGTTCTGGCTCCCGGTCCTCCCGGGGATCGTCGCCTTCCGGCTGCTTCAGCACCACGACATCATCTGACCCTGTCGCACCGTCTCATCCCTGCGCCCCGCCACCCTGCACGTAGGCCGCTGAGTGAGCTCAGCGGCATACGTGCAGAGGGGTTGTGCTCCTGTCAGGGGAGCAGCTCGTCGAGGTAGGTGGGCAGCATCTCCCACCAGGTGGGCCAGTCGTGCTTGTAGCCCGGCCCCCAGTCATCGACCCGGTTGGGGATCCCCTTGGAGCCGAGCAGGTCCCCCACCCGCCACGACTCGTCGATGTCCTCCCACTCCCCCGTGCCGGAGGCCAGGACCACGAAGCGACGTCGCAACATCTCCAGGACCGGGCCGTCCAGGTCCGGGAGGAAGCGCAGCGGCGAGCTGAAGTAGAGGTCGTCGGTGACGCGCCCGCCGATGAAGCGGTCGACAGAATAGGTGCCGCTCATGCAGACCGCGGCATCGAAGAGTTCCGGGAAGCGGCAGAGCAGCGCGAGGGAGTTGAAAGCGCCGATCGAGGCCCCGGCGACGATGACCGGGATCGGTCCACCGCAGTCGGTGTGAATGGCCGGCACGATTTCGTGCGCCACCGCGTCGTGGAAGGCGTTGAACATCGCCATCCGGTACTCCGGGGTGCCGATGTTCTCCGCCATCGCCTGGCCGGCGACGCTGTCGCACGAGTAGACCTTGGCGCGGCCCGCATCGATGAGCGGCCTGAGGAAGCCGATCATCTTGCGCCGCTCCGCCTCCTCGGCGTCGCCGCCAGCCGTGGGAAAGAGCAGGACCGGCTTGCCATAGGTGCCCCAACGGGCCAGCGTGATCGACTGGCCCAACCGCTCTGAGTACCAACGCTCGGTGGTCTTCATGGTGACCTCTCCTACTCGTAGACGAACTTCTGGGGGCCGGGGAAGAGCCAGGAGAGCCCATCCCCCAATCGGTCACGCCAGTTCTCCCAGTTGTGCCCGTCGCGGGCCTCGGTGTAGCGAACTCGCGTCCCGGTGTGGCGAAAGACCGGGACCATGGACCGGTTCGGGGTGATCAGCGGCTCATACGTCCCGCACGTCATGTAGATCCGGTCCACCACATGGGTCGGCTTCGCGCGGTACTTGTTGACGAACTTCACGACCGGGTCGAACGCCGGGCCCCCGCCGTGGTCGAAGCCGATGTCGGTGAAGACGAGGGACGCGGACTGCAGCAGGAGCGAGCCGAAGAAGCCCGGGTAGCGCACCGCCGTCGACAGCGCCGCGACGCCGCCGAAGGAGGAGCCCATCAGGGCGCGTGCCTCCGGCTCCTCGCGCAGCGGCAGTCCCTGCAACAGCAGCGGGACGAGCTCGCGGACGAGGAAGCGGGCGTGCGGGGCGTAGTTGGGATACTCCAGGAGCCGATCGCCCGGCGGGACGAAGACCGCGATGAGCGGGTCGACGTCGAGGCGGTGGATGAGGTTGTCCAGGACCGTCTTCATCCCGGCGAAGTTGAGGTAGTCCGTCCCGTCGTGGACGACGAGCAGCGGGTAGCGCTGGGCCCGGTTGAAGCGGGCCGGCAGATAGATGTGGACCGGCTGCACCCGACCCAGCGCCTTGCTCGGGACCAGTTGCTGGACCAGGGTGCCGGGCCGCGACTCCGGGTCCGGCGCCACCCAGTCGGGGACGCGGTAGCCGACCGCAGCACAAACCGATGAGGAGCCCATCGGACTGTGCGCGAGCCACGGGTTGAGGGGGTCGTTGAAGCGTTCGTAGGCGGCGCCCTTGCGGATCTCGATCTGGTACTCGACCCTCGACCCCTCAGGCAGCACGGTGGTGACGGCCCAGAGGTCCGACTCGCCCACCCGGTGCATCTCGAGCGGGTCGGACAGCCCGACGACCCGGTGCCGGACGAAGGCAGCGTCGACCTCTCCCCGATAGAGGAAGGTGGCCCGCTCCCCCTCGATGATGGGCGGGGCGTGCCGGGCGATGAACCGGTCGATGGCCGGGCCGTCGATGGGCAGCCGCTCCCGCAAACGGTTGATGGCCAGGCGTTCGCTCATCAGGCCACCACCGTGGTGACGACACCGTCATCGCCGAAACGGCGGGTCCCAGCGGGAAGGGCCCTCGTGCCCGGC
>JBDTAU010000488.1:0-3392 GCA_039924465.1 Dermatophilaceae bacterium | reverse complement strand
GCTGGCTATCAGGGCGGCTGGTACAGCGTCATCAGCATGCACGGCGGCGGCTCGCCTGCCGCGATGAAGCAGGAGATCTATCGCAACTACCCCATCGGCTCCAAGGTGGAACTGGTCGAGCGCATCCTGGAGCGTGGCATAGGCGCAGACGGCTCACCCGCCGCTGCGCCCCATGACCCGCGGCGCGCCATCACCCAAAACCGCCAGCCTGGCAAATGCTGCGACATGGGCTGCACCACGCCGGGCCAACCAGTGATGGTGGACTTGCCCGTCGTGCAGGCGACACTGCCGGCGAGGCGCACCACGGCGGGCATCAAGCCGACTGTCGCCTGAGCGACTGCGGTCTACAAGCCTGGCGAGAAAGCCAAATCCCGACTGATCCCCACAGCGCTTCACTGCGCTTCCAGCGAGATATCCATGCTGGTCAGTGCGGCCGCCTCCGGGCAGGAGATCAGCGCCGGTTCCGTCCTGGACCCCTCGGCCCTGGCCGGCCTGCCGCCGGAGATCGTCACGGCGATCCAGCAGGGACTCGCCGACTCGCTGCACTCGGTCTTCGTCTGGGCCCTGGTGCCGTTCGCCCTCGCGCTGCTCGTCACCCTCTTCATCAAGGAGGTGCCGCTGCGCAACACGATCCACAACGCCCCGGAGGCTGGCCGCGAGTTGCTCGACACGCTGTCGCAGGCCTCGCCCGACGAGCTCGTCGTGCCGCTGGGCCGCGAGACCGGCAACTCCCGGACCCGGGAGCGCATCCTCGGGCTTCGCCTCGGGTTGCTCGCCGACACCGCCCTGCGCCAAGACCGTCCACTGCTGACCCAGGCCGTGACCGACCTCGGAGGCGGCGACCTCGATCGGGGCGCTGCCCTCCTGCAGCGCACCTCACGGATGCTGACGACCGAGGACAACGACGTGGCTGCGGAGACTGAGATCTTCGCGGTCGAGGTCGCCGCGCTGGCCAAGCAGTCCGGCGGCGTGCTCACCCAGTCGCTCAAGCGCGAACTCGCCACGGCGGTCGCCGAGCGCGACGAGCAGACCGTGATGAGCACGATCGAGCCCACCGTGGCCGACCGGCACGAGGCGATCAACATCGCGCTGCTCGAGCAGGTCGGCGACGACCTGACCTCGGTGTACCTCGTCGACCGGGCCCGGGTCCGCGAAGGAGCCCTGACTCCCTGAGCCCCCGAGTCACTGCGTCACTGAGCCCTTGAGGCGCTGAGGCGCTGAGGCACTGAGTGACTGAGTGACTGATCCACCGGCCCGCTGATGGGCCCTCCAGCCAGAAGGCGCCAGATCACGGGGGGATCTGGCGCCTTCTTCGGGCAACTTCTTTGTGCAACGGCGGCTCGTGCCGTCAGCTGGGTCAGCCCCAGACCAAGCCTCGGCTCGGGTCCCCGAGCAGCGCCGCGAGGTCAGCGAGGAAGCGACTTCCGAGCTCACCGTCGATGAGCCGGTGGTCGAAGCTGATCGCCAACTGGGTGACGTGACGGACGGCGATCTCGTCACTGCCATCAGCCCCCGTGACCACCCAAGGCTGCTTGCGGATGGCGCCGAAGGCGACGATCGCCGACTCCCCCGGGTTGATGATCGGGGTGCCGCTGTCAACGCCGAAGACACCGACGTTGGTGATCGTGATCGTGCCGCCGGACATCTGCGCCGGCTGGGTGCGCCCCTCGCGGGCCGTGGCCGTCAGCGCGCCGATCGCTTCGGCGAGCTGCAGCATCGTCAGAGCGTGAGCGTCCTTGATGTTCGGGACGATCAGCCCACGCGGCGTGGCGGCGGCGAGGCCGAGGTTGACGTAGTTCTTCTGGACGACTTCCTGAGCGGCCTCGTCCCACGTCGCATTCATGCCCGGGTTGCGCCGGATGGCGACGATGAGCGCCTTGGCGAGGACGAGCAAAGGGGTGACCTTGACGTCCTTGAACTCGCGGTCCCGTTTGAGCCGGTCGACCAACTCCATCGTGGCGCTCACGTCGAAGGTGATCCACTCGGTCACGTGCGGCGCGGTGAACGCGGAGCCCACCATGGCTGCCGCCGTCATCTTGCGGACGCCCTTGATCGGGGTGCGCACCTCGCGCTCCCCCGAACCGAACGGCAGTCCGTATGCCGCTGGGCCAGCTCCCCCAGCAACGCTCGAGCCCACTTCTGCCGCAGCAGAACCCGCCCCGCCGCCCTCAGCATGGGCTGTGACGTCGTCCCGGGTGATGATGCCGCCCTCCCCGGACCCGGTCACCGACCAGAGGTCGACCCCGAGGTCCTTGGCGAGCTTGCGCACCGGAGGCTTGGCCTTCGGTCGCCCACCTGAGCGTGCGCCGGAATCGACTGCAGGGGCGGGCGATTCGGTGCGTGGCGCTGGGGACGTCGGCTCGGGCACCGCAGGGGTCGCGGTCACGACCTCGGCAGGAGGCGGAGCCACCGCGACAGCCGGCGGCGCGGGTGCAGCCTGGCTCGGCGGCATACGGCCTGCTGGTGCAGCCTGTTTGCGTGCCCGGCGAGCGGAGGCGCCCGCCTTGGCTCCGTAGCCGACGAGGTTCGCTTCCTGCTGGTCACCCGGATCGGCCAGCCCGGGGACCGAGTCGGGGTCCTGCGCATGGGCAGGCAGGTCGCCGCCCAACCCGTCGTCGATGGTGATGATCGGCGTCCCGACCTCGATGGTCTGACCGACCTCGCCGAGGATCTCCTTGACGGTGCCCGCCCAGGGGATCGGCAGCTCGACCAGCGACTTGGCGGTCTCGACCTCGAGGACCATGTCGTTGACCTTCACGGTGTCGCCGACGGCGACCTTCCACTCGACGATCTCGGCCTCGACGAGGCCCTCGCCGGGGTCTGGCAGCTTGAAGATCTTGATGGCCATGGTGATTCGCGCCTTTCGGGGTCAGTACGCCAGGGCGCGGTCAACGCCGTCGAGGATGCGATCGAGGTCAGGGAGGAACTCGTCCTCCATGCGGCTCGGCGGATAGGGGATGTTGGCGCCGGCCACGCGGATCACGGGCGCCTCGAGCTCATAGAAGCACTGCTCGGTGACCTGCGCCGAGATCTCGGACGCCATCCCGAGGAAGCTGCTCGCCTCCTGCACGCACACCAGCCGCCCGGTCTTGCGGACCGACTCGATCACGGTGTGGATCGGCAGCGGGGACAACGAGCGCAGGTCGATGACCTCGATCGAGATCCCCTCGGGGTCCGCGGCGGCGGCCGACTCGAGCATCGTCTTGACGACGGGGCCGTAGCCGACGAGCGTCACGTCGGTGCCCTCGCGCACGACGTGCGCCTCGTGCAGGCCACGCGGCGCGGTCGTCGCGCCGGTGTCGTACTCGGCGCGGTCGTGGTAGCGACGCTTCGGCTCGAGGAAGATGACCGGGTCCTCGCTCTCGATGGCCTGCTGGATCATCCAGTGCGCA
>JBDTAU010000487.1:0-3888 GCA_039924465.1 Dermatophilaceae bacterium | reverse complement strand
TGCGGACGTTGCTCGATCCCGCCGTGGTCGTGGCGTGTTTTTCATGTCCCAGGTGCTCAGTCATCTCCTCTTCAAGAGCGGCCTGCAGCACCGTGGCCGTGATCGTCTTGAGCAGCCCCTCCGGGCCGGTGAGGGCCTCACCGCGGGCCCGAGCGGCCTTGACCAACTCGCGCACGGCGGCCTGCTCAGCCTCGCCAGGCTTGGCAGTCTTCTTCGCTTCCTTGGGCATCGAGCTCATGCTCGAGTGTGTCGTGGTCATCGGTGACCAGCCTTCCTCGCCGACCCTGTCGGCGTGTTGGGCCAGAAACACCGTTTAGCGGACAGTCCCCGCGCGTCAAGCCAGCCTGCGAGAAGGTGCGTCACTTCGCCGCCAGTCGGACGCCTCTCGTGCATCGGTTCGTCGGGTACACCCGTTACGTCGGCTCATGAGCCGTGAGACGTTGACCAGATGTGTCGCTGTGCGTTGACGTATCAGTCACGCGCGTGGTGTCAGGGGTGTCGGTCACACGGTCGTGTCACGGGAGGGCTTTTCGGTACGTCGCTGGGCGTCCTGGACTCCGTGTCGCACGGCCAGCCGGATGAGCCAGTAGAAGCCAAGGATTGCCGCGAGCCATATAAGCAACGGCAGAAGAGCCATCGGCACAATCGTGGTGTGGAACGTTACGCCTAAACAGGTGCCGCGGCGCGAGAACTGTCGCCGGAACGTGGCCGTTGTCGCTATCGGGGCGGTCGTGCCGGATTCATGGCCGCGCTGAGGCTTTCCTGCGGTGCGATCAGGTTTCGTCGAGCAGGTCCGGCGGACGGTCATTCACGAGGTAAGTCATCACCTCGGGATCGCGGACGTGCAACTGGGCAAAATCGGTTGGGCCGTGTGCCGGGCCGGACAGCGTGGCACGATAACGAATATGGCGGCTCATTGGTGGAAGCATAAGTTGGCACCCAGGATCCAGTTGTTCACCATCGGCTGCACCATGCTGCTGGCTGGCTTCGTCCTTCCACCCGTCCTGAAACTCTTCGGCGATTCGACTCTTCCCATCGGAAGTTCGGGCTGGTGGGGTTGGACTATCGGATCGGCGATGATCGCCGCCTGGGCGTTGATCCTGATCTCCAAGTCCGGTTCGCGCGACCACTGACGCGAGACAGCGGCAACGACCGCTCCGGCTCCGTATCTCGTACGAGCGGCTACCGGCACACTGCTCACGCTGCCGGCAAAGCGATACCCATCCGATCCTCGTCATCGCCCACCACGTCGATGACCACGACAAAGAGGCCAAACAGGCCCAGGCCCGCACCGTTGTGGCTCCTCAGGAGCGCGCGTACCGGCATGACCATGCATGGCCGGGGTTCCCCAATGTCCGCTATTGCCGGGAGGACGAACTCATCTCCCGATTAGGCGCGATGAACAGGTGAGCGCGGACCTTCCCTTAGCCTTGAGACGCCCCGCAGTGCCCTCCTGGACCCGCACCTGCCTCCGTTGCGGCGCGCTCATGCCGCTCTTCGCGTGCGGCCGAGTCAAGTACGTCATTCTAGATGTCGACAAGTGGTTCGGGCTTCCCATGAGGGTGGGCGGATGCGTGGGAAGGTGACTCCATGATCAGGACTGCGACCAAACTGACACGGTTTGCGGTGGCGGCCGCAGTCGGCGCGTTCACCCTCACGGGCGCTGCTTGTGCGCGGGACACGGTCCCGGTGCCCCCTGACGACGCAACACCCGAGCAGGTCGTGCGGGCCTACGCAGATGCCGTTCGCGCAGAGGACTGCGATACCGCACAGGCGTTGGTCAACGACCGACGTCAGAGCTGGTGCGGCGACACCGACATCACTGCGTTGATGGTGACCGACACCACGCAGGAGCGTAAGGCGACCGAGTCAGGCGATGGACCGCTGATCCAACGAGTCTGGGTGAATCTGACGCAGCGAGGTGGGGACGATTCCCTCCCGGATGGGGAGTTCATGTGGAGCTACTTGTTGGACCGAACCGGCCCGAACGGTGCGTGGCGGATCTACGACCAAGGCATGGGCTGAAAGGCCGCCACGGGTCCTGAGCCCACTACCGGAAATGCCGCAGAGCGGGATACCTGTCATGCCGACCGCTCGTTGATCAGCCGACCGGCTCGGCGCCCGGCCGTCCCAGGCGACCGCCGGCGGGCCCGAGTCGGAAGGAAACGTCCTCGACCATCTCGATGAGGGTGTCGTCGTCGGCCCGCAGAACCGGTGAGGCAGACGGCCAGAACTGTCCGCCGATCCTCAGCCGGATGGCTCCGCCGTCGACGAGTTCGCCGCGCACCCCGCACCTGCCTTTCACGGGTGGGTGTTGGGGACCGACGAGGAAGACCATCCAGTGCGGTGTGCGCCCCAGGGTGAGCAGCGCGCACCACTTGTCGTCGACGGACCGGATCAGGCGGTAGTCCCACTCCGACGTGACGGGACCGGCATACGCACGTCGCACGGTGAGCCACGTCCCCACCGCACGGATCACGGCCCAGAGAAGTGCGGTGACAGCGCCGGCGCCGAGCCCGTAGCGGAGGGCCATCGGGATCTCCTCGATGAGGAGGGCCGCGAAGGCGAGCACCGCCACGGGCCACCACCGCGCGCTCCCGAGGGCGATGAGCACGGGAGCGTACGCCGGCTCGTCGGGGGGCGTGCCGGAGCCGTCGCGGTCCCATCCCTCCCTCACCGCGAGGGCGTCGAGAAGCGCCAACAGGTCGGCGTCCGCGGGCACCTCGATCGCCGACACCACCTTGACCTCGGGTGTCGCCGTCCCGGCCATGCGGATCGGCGGACGGCGCAGCCGCGTGAGGGTGACGCCGCTGAGGACGAGGAGCGCGAGGAGGGCCGGGCCGCCCGTGACGAAGCTGAGCCCCTCGTAAGTGCCGGCCCGGTCCAGAGCCTTGCCGTCGAACGGGAACGCGAGGGCCTGGATCGGGACGACTTCCCCCACCTCGGGGTAGGGCTCGTAACAGTCGACCTCCGCGTAGCCGGTCGGCGTCGGCGCGCCCGGGGTTAGAGGCCACCGGACACCACAGTCGGTGTACCCCTCGTCGGAGTAGTCGACGGTGCGCACCAGCGTGGCGTCGACGGCCTGGCCCGCTGCCCACAGCCCCTGGAAGCCCAGGAAAGCGACGAGGGCCACGGCGGCGATCGCCAGCGGGATCGTGGGGAGGGCGGCGCGGACCCGGCGGCACCGGCCGGCGGGTTGGGCGGGCCGGTCGAGCTGGGCTTCCAAGGCGGGACCCCACTCCTCGACAGCACCGACGAGGTGACGCCGACCGGACGCGTCGACGAAGCCACGCTGCTCGGCGAACTCCACCCAGTCGTCGTTGACCACCGCACGGCGCTCGGCGGCGTCACGGAAGGTCGTGCGCGCGACCCTGAGGTGGGTCTGCGGGCCGATCACGACCACGTCGTCCCCGTCGACGTAGGCATGAGCACGATGCTGTCCCTCGCCCGAGCCGACAAGGACGGGCACGGTGACGGCGCGGCCCCGCCCGGCTGCGGCGACGCCGCGCCGGGCGGCGAGGTCCCCCGCCACGCCGAACGCGACCCCGCCCAGGACGCACAGCAGCAGGAACCCGAGGTAGGGCAGAACCGACGACAACGAGATCACGGGAGGGAACCCTAGGACCCGGCATCGTTCCTCATGCCTAGCCCCGGCCGCGGATGCACATTCGTGACCAACGCCCCCTCGAGCTCGCCATCCCTCCGTAGAACGGCCACGCCGCCACGAAACGGGTCAAGAGCAGGGTCGGGCTCGGGTTCCTTCCGCATGGCGCTGATGATCCCACTCTTTGACATCGCCTTACCGGATCTCATGGGTTGTAGCTGGGTGCCTGGTGTTGCTGGGAGGCTCGGGTCTGGTAGCGGCTGGCGGGTCAGCACTTTCCGTTT
>JBDTAU010000486.1:0-7594 GCA_039924465.1 Dermatophilaceae bacterium | reverse complement strand
GGAGATCGCCCACGCCAACGAGTTCATCGACCACCTCCTCGACCGGGACCACCACCCCGCCCTCGGCCCGACTTCTGCACCGGAGATCGAGTCCGGCTCGGTCCTCGTGACGTTCGAGACGGCCCTCGAGCACGATCGCAAGGTCTCCGAGTCGATCCGCTCGCTCTATCGCGCCTGCGAAACCGCCGGCGACCTGGACTCCCGCCCGCTGCTCAGCTGGTTTCCTCGAGGAGTTCGGAGCGCGTCCGGCCCGAACCACGGAGAACACCGCCGCGAAGTGAGAGGATCGGCTCCATGAGCCGGCAGATCACGACGCTCCTGTCCGAGTTTTCCTACCTCGAGTGCCCCCGTTGGCACGACGGTCGGATCTGGTTCGTGGATTTCTACACCTACCGGGTCCTGTCCGCGGCCGAGGACGGCACCGACGTGCGCCTCGAGGCCGACGTGCCCGGCCAGCCGTCCGGGCTCGGTTGGCTGCCGGACGGGCGCCTGCTCGTCGTCTCGATGCGCGACGCCCGCATCCTGCGCCGGGAGCCGGACGGCAGCCTCGTCACGCATGCCGACCTGAGCGCCCACGTGACCGGCCACGTCAACGACATGGTCGTCGACGCCGAAGGTCGAGCTTTTGTGGGCAACTTCGGCTTCGACCTCATGGGCGGCGCAGACCTGCGGACGACCAACCTGCTGCGCGTCGACCCGGACGGGTCGGTCAGCGAGGTCGCGCAGGGCCTCTACTTCCCCAACGGCAGCGTCATCACTGACGACGGGGTGCTGCTGGTCGATGAGACCCTCGGCAACCGGGTGAGCGCCTTCGACATCGCGCCCGACGGCAGCCTCGGGGCCCGCCGGGACTGGGCCTCCTTCGGCGACCTGCCGAGCGACCCGGCCTTCGACCAGGTGCTGGCTGCGGTCGTCCTCGCACCGGACGGGTGCTGCCTCGACGCCGAGGGCGCCGTGTGGATCGCCGATGCCATCGGCGGCCGTGTCGTCCGCGTCCGTGAGGGCGGCGAGATCCTCGAGGAGATCCAGCCGGGGACCGGCGTGTTCGCCTGCATGCTCGGCGGCTCCGATGGCCGAACCCTCTACCTGTGCGCCGCCCCGGACTTCCAGGAGGAAGCCCGCAAGGGCGCCCGCGAGGCGTCCTTGCTCTCGGTCCGGGTCGACGTCCCGCACGCCGGACGACCCTGACGTCGTGGGCGATGTCGACGTCACGGAGGTCTCCGACTTCCTCGCAGAGCAGGCCCCCTTCGCCGTCATGCCGAGGCCTGACCTCGAACAGTTGAGCCGCTCCCTGACGATCCGCTACGCCCGTCGCGGCACCCAGGTGATGCGAGTCGGCCGCGCCAACGACGAGGTCTTCGTCGTCCGGTCCGGCGCCGTCCAGATCACCGACGACAACGGCCTGCTCATCGAGCGCGGTGACGAGGGCAACGTCTTCGGCTCGTCGGCGCTCGGTGGCCGGCCGTCCCGCTTCGACATCGAGGCCATCGAGGACACCCTCCTGCTGGTCCTGCCCGGCGCCGTCTTCCATGGACTCACCGCCGACCACCCGGCGATCGACGACTTCTTCTCCGAGCAGCGCGCCACCCGGCTGCGCCACGCCCTCCACCTCCCGGCCCACGCCGCACGACACCAGGTCATCCTGCGGACCCGGCTGCGCGATCTGCTGCACCGGGCCCCGATCACCACGACCGGCGACACGACCGTCCGCGCCGCGGCCCAGCTGATGGCCCGGGAGCAGGTCTCCTCGCTCATCGTCGTCGACGGCGACCGACTCACCGGCATCCTCACCGACCGGGACCTGCGCACCCGGGTCCTGGCTGCGGGACGGGGCCCGGAGACCCCGGTCCGCACGGTGATGACGTCCGACCCGGTCACCGCACCGCCGGACGACCTCGCGATGCAGCTCATCCTCGAGATGACGTCGCGCAACATCCACCACATTCCGGTCGTCGACGGCGTGCGACCGGTGGGAATGCTGACGAGCACCGACCTGATGCGGCTGGAACACGCCAGCCCCATCCACCTCGTCGGCGACATCGCCAAGGCGCGAGACCTCGACACGCTCGTCGCACTCAGCCAGCGCTTGCCCCACATCATCGACCAACTCGTCCACGAGGACGCCACCGCCGATGGGATCGGTCGGATCGTCACCGCCGTGGGTGATGCCATCGAGCGACGACTGCTGACGCTCGCGCAGGAGCGGTTGGGCCCCAGCCCGGTGGCCTTCGCCTGGATCGTCCTCGGCTCGCAGGCCCGTTTCGAGCAGGGGCCCGGAAGCGACCAGGACAACGCGCTCGTCCTGTCCGATGACGCGCAGCCCGAGCACGCGGCCTACTTCGAGGCGCTCGCCCGCGAGGTCGTCGAGGGCCTCACCGCCTGTGGGTACCCGCGCTGCCCCGGGGACGTCATGGCGACGAATCCGCAATGGCGCCAACCACTTCGAGAGTGGAAGCGGCTGTTCTCCAGTTGGATCCACGAGCCCGTGCCCGACGCAGTCCTGCGGTCGGCGATCTTTTTCGACCTGCGCTGCCTGCACGGGGACGAGCGCCTTGTCGAGGAGTTGCAGGCGCACGTCGCGGACCGGGCCCCACACGGCCAGCGCTTCCTGGCCCACCTGGCCGGAGCCGCGGCCGCCAACGAGCCGCCCATCGGCTTCTTCCGCGGCTTCGTCGTCGAGCGGCAGGGCGAGCACCGGGACCGACTGGACCTCAAGCGCGGCGGGGTGCACACCATCGTCGAGATCGCCCGCGCCCGGGCTCTCTCGCGCGGCCTGCCGCAGGTGAACACGCTCGCCCGGATCACGGCGAGCGCCGGCGCCGGCGTCATGGCCGCCGACACCGCAGCAGACCTGCGGGATGCCTTCGAGTTCATCCGGATGGTCCGGCTCGCCCACCAGGCCCGGCAACTGCGCGCCGGGCAGGAGCCCGACAACTTCGTCGCGCCGGACGAGCTGAGCGGCTTCGAGAAGCGGCACCTGCGCGACGCGTTCCAGATCATCCGCAGCGCCCAGCAGACCCTGATCCAGAGCCACCCCCTCGGCCACCTGACGTGATCCGCTCCCCCCTCGCTCCCGAGCGGGCCCGCCGCCGTGCCGCGGGCCGGGCCCCGGACGGTCCGGTCCGCACCTACCTGCAGTCGTCACCTCCCGGACCCCGTACCGACGTCGCTGACCTTCCGCTGCTGGCCCTCGACCTCGAGACCACCGGCTTCGACCCGCGAACGGACCACATCGTGTCGGTCGGCTTCATCCCCCTCGACGGCCTCGAGATCCGCCTCTCCGGCGCCGAGCACGTCCTGTGCCGGGCGCAGGGCGACGTCGGTCAGAGCGCGACCGTGCACGGCATCACCGATGATGCGCTGGGCGGTGGGATCGAGCTCGGGACGCTGGTCGAGCGGGTGGCAGCGGCGTTGACCGGGCGAGTCCTGCTCGCGCACCACGCCGTCATCGAGACCGGCTTCCTCTCCATCGCGTGCCAGCGCACCCACGGGGTGCCGCTGCCGATCGCCGCGGTCGACACGATGAGCCTGCAGGCTCGGGTGCTTCGTGGCCCACCCGGCGCCGACCTCCCGCCGGGGGCGTTGCGCCTGCCGACCGCCCGCGCCCACCTGGGCCTCCCCCGCTACACCGCGCACGACGCCCTCGCCGACGCGCTCGGCTGCGCGGAGCTCTACCTCGCCCAGGTGGCACGCCTCAGCGAGGGGAAACCGATGACGCTGCGCGCCCTCCAACGCTGAGCCCCAGACCAGCGAGACTGCCGTATGCCGCTGAGCCGGGTCCCCACCTCCCCGCAGCCCCAGCCCGGCGCGGTGATCAGTTCGGCTCGCACGCAGGCTGGGCGGCATACTCACGGGGTGAACCTCAATGAGCGCATCCCCCGGGACGTCGACCTCGATGCCCTCTACGAGGCGTTCACGCAGTGGGCCACTGACAGCGGCCTGAGCCTCTACCCGCACCAGGACGAGGCCTTCCTGGAGGTCCTGAGCGGCAACAACCTCATCCTCGCCACCCCCACCGGGTCGGGGAAGTCGCTGGTCGCCACCGCGGCCCACTTCACCGCGCTCGCGCAGGACCGGGTCTCCTTCTACACGGCCCCGATCAAGGCACTGGTGTCGGAGAAGTTCTTCACCCTGTGCGAGCAGTTCGGCGCCGACAACGTCGGCATGATCACCGGCGACGCCTCGGTCAACGCCGACGCACCGATCATCTGCTGCACCGCCGAGATCCTCGCCAACATCGCGCTGCGGGAAGGCTCGCGCGCCGACATCGGCCTCGTCATCATGGACGAGTTCCACTTCTACAGCGAGCCCGACCGGGGCTGGGCCTGGCAGGTGCCGATCATCGAGCTGCCGCAGGCGCAGTTCGTCCTGATGTCCGCGACGCTCGGCGACGTGACGATGTTCCGCGACGACCTGACCCGTCGGACCGGTCGGGACACCGCGGTCATCGCCGGGACCGAGCGCCCGGTGCCGCTGGACTTCTCCTATGCGCTGACCCCCATCCACGAGACGATCGAGGAGCTGCTCGAGCAGGATCGGGCCCCCATCTACATCGTCCACTTCACCCAGGCCGCCGCCCTCGAACGGGCCCAGAGCCTGCTCTCCCTCAAGGTCTGCACCAAGGCGGAGCGCGAGGCGATCACCGAGCGGATCGGCGGCTTCCGCTTCGGCTCGGGCTTCGGGCGGACCCTGAGCCGCCTCGTGCGCCACGGCATCGGCGTGCACCACGCCGGGATGCTGCCGAAGTATCGGCGGCTCGTCGAGCAGCTCGCGCAGGACGGGCTGCTCAAGCTCATCTGCGGCACCGACACCCTCGGTGTCGGCATCAACGTGCCGATCCGGACCGTCCTGCTGACCGGCCTGACCAAGTTCGACGGGACCAGGCAGCGGATGCTCAAGGCTCGTGAGTTCCACCAGATCGTGGGGCGCGCCGGGCGGGCCGGTTTCGACACGCGCGGGTGGGTGGTCGCCCAGGCCCCGGAGCACGTCATCGAGAACCTGCGCGCGGTGGCCAAGGCCGGCGATGACCCCAAGAAGCAGCGGAAGGTCCAGCGCAAGAAGGCCCCCGACGGCTTCATCACGTGGTCGGACGAGACCTTCGAACGACTCATCGCCGCCGAGCCCGAGGCACTCGTGCCCCGCCTGCGGGTCTCGCACTCCCTCCTGATCAACCTGCTGGCCCGCGAGGGCAATCCGGTGGCGAACACGGCCCGGCTGCTCTCCGACAACCATCACGACGCGAAGGACCAGCGCCGGCTGCAGCGTCACGCGCTCGTCCTCGCCAAGGAGCTGCTCACCTCCGGGGTGATGGAGCGGCTCCCGGTCGCCGAGCCATCGGGGCGGCGCTACGCCCTCACGATCGACCTCCAGCGCGACTTCGCGCTCAACCAGCCGCTGGCCCCCTTCGCCCTGGCCGTCATGGACACCCTCGACCCGGAGGCGGAGACGCACGCCCGCGACATCGTGTCGATCATCGAGGCCATCCTCGAGGACCCGCGGCAGGTCCTGTGGGCCCAGCAGCACCAGGCTCGCGGCGAGGCCATCGGCGTCATGAAGATGGATGGCATCGAGTACGACGAGCGGATGGAGCGGCTCGAGGAGGTCACCTGGCCCAAGCCACTGGCCGAGCTGCTCGAGGTGACCCTCACCGTCTATCGCCAGACCCACCCGTGGCTCTCGATGGACGCGCTGTCACCCAAGTCGGTGGTCCGGGAGATGTACGAGAAGGGGATGACCTTCAACGAGTTCGTCTCCGTCTACGGGCTGTCCCGCTCCGAGGGCCTGGTCCTGCGCTACCTCACTGACGCCTACCGGACCCTGCGGCACACCGTTCCGGACGCACACCGCTCCGAGGAGCTGGACGACCTCGTCGAATGGCTCGGGGAGCTGATCCGGCAGACCGACTCCAGCCTGCTGGACGAGTGGGAGGACCTGGTCAACCCGGACGAGGCCGTGATCCATCGCGCCGAGGTGGCGCCTCCGGCCCGGCCGGTCACCGGCAACGTCCGGGCCTTCACCGTCATGATCCGCAACGCGATGTTCCACCGGGTCGAGCTGGCCTCGCGGGACCAGTGGGAGTCCCTCGGTGCGCTCGAGGCTCGGGTGGCGGAGCTGACCGACCCGCCACAGAAGGTCGTCATGACCACCGAGGCGTGGAACGACGCCCTCGGCGCCTACTACGACGAGCATGATTCGCTGGCGACGGACCAGGAGGCGCGCTCGCCCGCGCTCCTGCAGGTCGAGAAGACCTCGACGCAGTGGCGGTTGCGTCAGGTCGTGATCGATCCGGCGGGGGACCACGACTGGGCCATCGTGGCCACCGTGGATCTCGCGGCGAGTGACGAGGCCGGCGCTGCCGTCATCACGGTCACGGCCTTCGAGCGACTCGGAGGCTGATCCGGCGGCCGGTCCGTGGGGGCGGTGGGCCGTGGAGTCGTCTCGGTCCCGATCTCGATACGGTCGACCCCATGCGCATCCTCACCCACAGCGATGTGGTCGCCCTTGCCCCGGACCCACTGACGACGATCGACCTCGCCGACGACGCCCTCCGGGCCCTGTCGCGCGGGGAGGGCGACGTCCCGCCCAAGCACACCGTCCACGCGACGCCGGCGGACTCCTTCGCCAACGGGATGTCCGCGACCTGGCCGGAGCGGGACCTCATCGGCAACAAGTGGATCACGCTGTTCCCCACCAATTCCTCTCTCGGCCTGCCGACAGCCTCCGGGATCATGGTGCTCAACGACGGTCGAACCGGGGTGCCGACGCACCTGATGCCGGCCGGTGAGCTGACCGCTCGCCGCACCGCCGGAGTGACCGGTGCCTGCCTGCGGGCGCTGGCCCCCGAGTCCGGGCACGTGGCCTACACCGGAGCCGGCGCCCAGGCCCGGTCGCACCTGCGCGTGTTCGCAGCGCTGGGCCGACACGACGTCGTGGTGTACGCGCGGCGAGCCGAAGCTCGTGCGGAGCTGGCCGCGTGGGCCACGACGCACGTCCCCGACATCGACCTGGAGTTGGTCGCCACCCCCGGCGAGGCGGTCCGTGGCGCGGGGGTCATCGTCACCGGGCTGTCCATCGGCATCGACGGCACCTGGCTGGACCCGGCTGATGTGTCGCCGGACGCCCTGCTGCTGCCCATCGACTACGCGAGCTCGGTCGGGCCCGACCTCGCGGCCACCGCGCTGCTCGCCTCCGACGACCTGACCCAGTTCGAGGCCTCGCGGTTGGCCGGGAAGCTCGGTGACTACCCGGCCGCGACCGCGTGGGACGGCGCCCTGATCACCGGCCCCCGGCCCACCGGCCGGATCGTCTGCCAGAACCTCGGCACCGGCCTGGCGGACCTTGCCGTGGCAAAGGTCATCGCCGACGCCGCCGACACCGCCGGCGCGGGAACCCCGATCGACCTGTGAGGACCCGGGGCGAGAAGGTCCCCAGCCTGCCCGCGGGCGTGCTCGCCCGCCCGGGCTCTGCGCATCTGTGAGGTCATCGCACGACGTCGTCATCGCCACGCAGCCACCTGCTTACGCCCTCTTCTGCCGCCAGAACCTCCGCACCTGGCTGACTCCCTGGCAGCCGCCCGCATCCCGGTCGAGCGCTT
>JBDTAU010000485.1:0-4316 GCA_039924465.1 Dermatophilaceae bacterium | reverse complement strand
CCGCGTGCCTGAAGGTGACCGCGTCCGCCTGACCGTCAGTCCACTCATCGGCTACGTGAGCGACGTCTCCTGAAGCGCCAAGGCCACCGCGGCTTCGACGTGCAGCCGGGTGGTCGGGAAGATCGGGACAGGGCAGTCGGCCGGACCGATCAGCAACTCGATCTCCGTACAGCCCAAGATGATGCCCTCGGCGCCGTCCTCAACCAGTCGACCAATGGCCGAGCGATAGATGGCCCGCGACTCCTCTCGTAGTACACCGAGGCAGAGTTCCTCGTAGATGATCCGATGGATCTCAGCCCGGTCTGTGACATCCGGGATCAGCACCCGGAGGCCGTGCTCAGCGAGGCGGCCCCGGAGGAAGTCCTGCTCCATCGTGTAGGCGGTGGCCAGCAGGCCGACAGTCGAGAGGCCAGCTGAGCGGGCCGCCAGAGCAGTGACGTCGCCGATGTGGATGAACGGGATCGAGGTCGCGGCCTCGATGACACCTGAGACCTTGTGCATCGTGTTGGTGCACAACACGATGAGGTCGGCGCCGCCGGCCTCGAGCCCCACGGCCGCGGCAGCAAGTAGCCGACCGGCGGCCTCCCAGTCACCAACTGCCTGCATCTGCTCGACCTGGGCGAAGTCCACCGAGTGCAGCAGGACCCGAGCCGACGCCAGACCCCCCAGGCGCTCTCGGACGAGCTCGTTCGCGAGGCGGTAGTACTCGGCCGTCGATTCCCAGCTCATCCCGCCGAGCATCCCGATCAGTTTCATGCCGCCCATCCTCTCGTGCTGTTGGAGGCGGTCACCTCGTCTGTTCTGGTGAGGTCGACTGCCGTGGTGCATCGAGGTCACGTCGCGGAGCTGATGAGCGAAGCGAGTTCCTGCTCGGCCTGCTTGGGGGAGGCGGTCCGGGCACCCAGGGCCACCGCGTCGCCCACGATCGTGGGTTCGTCCCGCAACAGCGCGATACCCCTGCGCAGCAGGATGTGGGGAGGCTTCCGACGCTCCGAGAGGTCACGGGTCAACCGCAGCGTGAAGGTCGTCCAGCGGTTGCGACAGACACAGACCGCGTCAGCGAGCAGGCCCTCGTCCGTGAGCGGCGCGATGAGGCGGGCGGCAAAGAGCCCCTCCGCGAGGATGACGTCCTCCGAGTCGGCGGTGACGACGTGGTGCCCGGTGATAGCAGACCGACCGATGTCGTAGACCGGTAGCTCGCACCGGCCGGTCTCGACCAGGGACCGCAGGGAGTCGACTGCTGACTCGGCGTTCCACGAGTCGGGGTGGTCCCAGTCGGGGATGCCGAGCGGTGAACGAGGCAGGCCCGGGTCGTCGAGTTCTCGGTAGAAATCATCGAGTCGGACGATCGGCCACCCGTGCGCAGCCTTCAAGCGCTCGGAAAGCCGGCTCTTTCCCGCTCCGCTCGGGCCCGTGATGAGCACGATCCGGGGCCGGCCCACGCCCCCGCTGTGGACGACGGGGCCACTCGAGTGGGTGGGGGTGGGGACGACGGGGCCACTCGAGTCGGCCGGGGTGTCGCTCACAGGCCCTTGGGGTGCCAGACGGTCTTGGTCTCGAGGAATGCCCGGATCCGGGTCAGGCCGGGGGAGAGCGCCCAGTCCGGCTCGACGGGCACGCCGGCCACGACCTCGGGGCGCAGCACGCGCTTGAGGTTGCCGGCAGCCTCCCGCTCGAGGTCGACCCAGTCGACACCGTCGGCGCCGGCCGCACCGGTCAGGTCGATGGCGTTGACGTTGCGGTGCGAGGCGAGCCACGGCGCCACCTCGGAGGTCTTGGCCGTGATCAGGTTGACCACGCCGCCCGGCACGTCGGAGGTGGCCAGCACCTCACCGAACGTCACTGCGGGCAATGGCCGGTCGGTGGAGGTCAGCACGACCGCCGTGTTGCCGGTGGCGATCACCGGCGCCACCACCGACACGAGGCCGAGCAGTGAGCTGGCCTGCGGCGCAAGGACGCCCACGACACCGGTCGGCTCCGGCGCAGAGACGTTGAAGAACGGACCGGCCACCGGGTTGAGGTTGCCGAGGACCTGAGCGACCTTGTCGGTCCAGCCGGCATACCAGACCAGCCGGTCGACGGACTGGTCAACGGTCGTGGCGGCAGCGCTGGCCGACAGGCCCTCGGCCGCACCCACTTCGTCGATGAACTGGGACCGACGCCCCTCGAGGACCTCGGCCGCGCGGTAGAGGACCTGGCCCCGGTTGTAAGCGGTGGCACCGGACCACTTCGCGACCGCGCCCCGCGCGGCCACGACGGCGTCGCGCAGGTCCTTGCGCGACCCGAGTGACGCATTGGCCAGGAACTCACCGGAGGCCGAGTGGACGGCATACGTCCGCCCGGACTCGCTGCGCGGGAAGGCCCCGCCGATGTAGAGCTTGTAGGTCTTGCGGACATCGAGGCGGCTCATCGGGTGGCTCCCGTCGTCAAGGCAGGGGTGGTGGTCACGTAGGCCTCGAGCCCGTGGCGGCCACCCTCACGCCCGTAGCCCGACTCCTTGTAGCCGCCGAACGGCGACGTCGGGTCAAAGCGGTTGAACGTGTTGGCCCACACCACGCCCGCGCGCAGTTGGTCGGCCATCCAGAGGATCCGGGAGCCCTTCTCGGTCCAGACCCCGGCGGACAGGCCGTAGGCCGTGTTGTTGGCCTTGGCGACCGCCTCCTGCGGGGTGCGGAAGGTCAGCACGGACAGGACAGGACCAAAGATCTCCTCGGTCGCGACCCGGTGGGTCTGCGCGACGCCGGTGAGCAGCGTCGGGGGGAACCAGTATCCGGTCCCGGGGAAGGTGCACTCGGGGCTCCACGCCGTCGCGCCCTCATCGACCCCGGCCTTGACGAGCGAGGTGATCCGGTCGAGCTGCTCCTTGGAGTTGATCGCCCCGAGGTCGGTGTTCTTGTCCATCGGGTCGCCGACCCGCAGGGTGGCCAGCCGGCGCTTGAGCCGGTTGATGACCTGGTCGTGGACGTTCTCCTGCACCAGCAGGCGCGAGCCGGCGCAGCAGACCTGGCCCTGGTTGAAGAAGATGCCGTTGACGATCCCCTCGACGGCCTGGTCGATCGCGGCGTCGTCGAAGACGATGTTGGCGGCCTTGCCGCCGAGCTCGAGCGTCGCCTTCTTGTCCGTGCCGGCGATCGACCGAGCGATGGCCCGACCGACCTCGGTCGACCCGGTGAAGGCGATCTTGTTGACGTCGGGGTGCTCGACGAGAGACTGCCCCGTCCGCCCGTCACCGGTGATGATGTTGACGACACCGTCGGGCAGCTCGGCCTGCTGGCACACCTCGGCAAAGAGCAGCGCCGTCAGCGGTGTCGTCTCAGCGGGCTTCAGCACCACGGTGTTGCCCGTCGCGAGAGCCGGTGCGATCTTCCACGAGAGCATGAGGAGCGGGAAGTTCCACGGGATGATCTGGGCGACCACGCCGTGCGGTCGTGAGGTGCCGCCGCCCGGCCCGTTCAGGCCGGCGTACTCCAACTTGTCGGCCCAGCCGGCGTGATAGAAGAAGTGCGCGGCCGCGATCGGCACGTCGACGTCGCGGGTCTCCTTGATCGGCTTGCCGTTGTCGAGCGTCTCGAGGACGGCGAACTCGCGGGCCCGCTCCTGCAGGATCCGGGCGATCCGGTAGAGGTACTTGCCGCGCTCGGCGCCGCTCAGCGAGCCCCAGACGCCCTCATAGGCCCGGCGCGCTGCAGCGACGGCCTTGTCGACGTCCTTGGCGGTCGCCTGGCTCACCTCGGCCAGGACCTGCTCGTCCGCCGGGTTGATCGTGGGGAAGAGGCCCTTGGCACGGGTGAAGGCGCCATCGATGAAGAGGCCGTAGGACGGCTTCAACGTGACGATGGAGCGCGACTCGGGAGCCGGGGCGTACTCGAAGATGGACATGCGGATCCTCAGTCGATCGTGACGTAGTCGGGGCCCGAGTAGGCGCCGGTGGCGAGCTTCTGTCGTTGCAGCAGCAGGTCATTGAGCAGGCTCGACGCGCCGAAGCGGAACCACGTCGGTGAGAGCCAGTCGTCGCCGGCGGTCTCGGACACCATGACGAGGTACTTGATGGCGTCCTTGGACGTGCGGATCCCACCGGCCGGCTTGACCCCGATCTGGGTGCCGGTCAGGTCGCGCCAGTCACGCACCGCCTCGAGCATGACGAGGGTGACCGGCAGGGTCGCAGCGGGCGACACCTTGCCGGTCGAGGTCTTGATGAAGTCGCCGCCCGCGAGCATCGACAGGTAGGACGCGCGCCGGACGTTGTCGTAGGTGACCAGCTCGCCGGTCTCCATGATCACCTTGAGGTGCGCCTCGCCGCAGGCCGTCTTGACCTC
>JBDTAU010000484.1:0-7598 GCA_039924465.1 Dermatophilaceae bacterium | reverse complement strand
CCGCGTGCCTTCCGCCGGGCGCACGCGCCTCGCCACCGTCCTGCTCATCTGCCTCGCGGCCATCTGGGGCTCGACCTTCTTCCTCATCCGAGACCTGGTCGTGCACGTCCCACCGCTCGACTTCCTCGCGGTGCGGTTCTCGATCTCCGCGGTGATCATGGTGATCCTGTTCTGGCGGCCCCTACGGTCCCTGACCCGCCGACAGGTGGGGATCGGCATCGGGCTGGGAACCGTCTATGCGCTGGCCCAGATCTTCCAGACCCAGGGCCTGGCCACCACCCCGGCGTCGGTGTCCGGCTTCATCACCGGCACCTACGTCGTGCTCACGCCGATCTTCACCGCCCTCATCCTGCGCGAGCGGGTGCCCGGATCGACCTGGTTCGCCGTCACGCTCGCGACCGTCGGGCTGGCCTTCCTCGCGCTCAACGGCTTCTCGATCGGCGTCGGCGAGTCGATCACCCTGCTCGCGGCCGCGTTCTATGCGCTGCACATCATCGGCCTGGGTCGCTTCAGCACCCAGGAGGCGGCCACCGGCCTCGCCGTGGTCCAGATGATCGTCCTGGCCGTCATCTGCGGGATCGGCGCCGCCCCCTCGGGCATCATCCTGCCGAGCACGCCGGGTCAGTGGGCCTCGTTGCTCTACATGGTCGTCTTCGCGAGCATCGGGGCGCTCTGGATCCAGACCTGGGCCCAGGCGCACCTGCCGGCCACCCGGGCCGCGATCATCTTGACCCTCGAGCCCGTCTTCGCCGCCTTCTTCGCCGTGGCGCTGGGCGGCGAGGCGGCCACCGCCCGGATGGTCTTCGGCGGGGCGCTGGTCATCACCGCGATGTATGCCGTTGAGCTCCTCGGTCGACGCCAGCCCGGTGAGCGACCTGCCGAGGTCCTGCACCACGAGTCCCCACCCGCCTGAGCCTCGCGGTCAGCGGGGAGCGCGCAGCAGGGCGGTCAGGACGTCGATGGCGTGGTCCGTGGCGCTGTCATCGACGTCGAGGTGCCAGACCAGGCGCACGAGGCCGGGCCCAGCGGCATACGTCCGCACTCCCTGGTCCAGAGCGGCCGCGACGAAGTCGGCGGGCACCCAGCCGCACGCGCCGACGTCGACCATGACGATGTTGGTCTCGACCACGTCGAGGTCGACCGCCGAGGGCGCCGCCTCGGCCATCGCCTCGGCGGCACGACGAGCCCGCGCGTGATCGGTGGCGAGCCGCTCGATGTGGTGGTCGAGGGCCCAGAGCCCGGCGGCCGCCAGGATCCCGGCCTGGCGCATGCCGCCACCGAAGCGCTTGCGCCAGATCCGGGCTTCGGCCATCTGGTCGGCGGAGCCCACCAGGACGCTGCCCACCGGGGCCCCGAGGCCTTTGCTCAGGCAGACCGACACGGTGTCGAATTCCTGGCCGTAGTCGCGCAGTGCCACACCAGAGGCGACATGGGCGTTCCAGAGTCGCGCCCCGTCGAGGTGCATCGCGACACCACGACTGCTGGTGATCTCTCGGGCCCGGCGGATCTCGTCGAGGGACTGGACCGTCCCACCGCCGAAGTTGTGGGTGTTCTCGACGACCACCAGCGCCGTTCCCACCTGGTAGGGGCCCGCGCCCGTGATCATCAGGGCGGCTGCGTCGTCGGCCCGGAAGCGGCCGTGCTCGGACATCCACGTCCGCGATGAGATCCCGGAAAGCACTGCTGCCGCGCCGAGTTCGGCGCGCAGGACGTGGGCCAGCGAGTCGCCGACGAGCTCCTCCCCCGGCCGCACGTGCAACCGGACCCCGAGCTGGTTGGCCATCGAGCCGGACGGGGTGAAGAGCCCGGCCTCGTGCCCGAGCAGATCGGCGACCCGCTCCTCGAGCTGCCGGAGCGTCGGGTCCTCACCAAAGACGTCGTCGCCGACCTCGGCCGTCGCCATCGCCTCGCGCATCGCCACCCCGGGGCGGGTCACGGTGTCGCTCAGCAGGTCCGCCCGGATGGGCCGGCCACCCCCGGGCGATGCCACCGTCAGGCCTGACCGAGCATCTCGGCGACGATGAAGGCCAACTCCAGGGACTGCTGGTGGTACAGGCGCGGGTCGCACAGCGACTCATAGCGCTTCTCGAGGTCGGAGGCGATGATCTTCTCCGCGCCGCCGAGGCACTCGGTCACGTCGTTGCCGGTCAACTCGACGTGGATGCCGCCGGGCACGGTGCCGAGCGAGCGGTGCACCTCGAAGAAGCCGCGGACCTCCTCGACGATGTCCTCGAAGTCGCGCGTCTTGAAGCCCGTGCTCGCCTCGAACGTGTTGCCGTGCATCGGGTCGCAGATCCAGGTCACCACCGCGCCGGAGGCCGTCACCTTGTCGACGATCGCCGGGAGCGCTTCCTGGATCGTGCTGGCCCCCATCCTGGTGATGAAGGTCAGCCGCCCCGGGGTGCGGTCCGGGTCGACCTTGTCGATGATCCGCAGCACCTCGTCGATGTCGGCCTTGGGCCCGATCTTGATCCCGACCGGGTTGCTGATCCGCGAGATGAAGTCGATGTGGGCTCCGTGCTCCTCGCGGGTCCGCTCACCGACCCAGACGAAGTGACCGGACGTGTCATACAACTTGCCGGTCCGTGAGTCGATCCGGGTCAGCGGCCGTTCGTAGTCCAGCAGTAGCGCCTCATGGGCAGCGTAGAACTCGACGGTGCGCATCGCGTCGAAGTCGGCGCCACACGCGGCCATGAACCGCATCGCCTTGTCGATGTCCTTGGCGATCCTGTCGTAGCGGGAGTGCGCGCCGTTGGCCATGAAGCCGCGGTTCCACTCGTGGACGTAGCGCAGGTCCGCGAATCCACCGGTGGTGAAAGCGCGCACGAGGTTCAGCGTCGCCGAACTCGCGTGGTAGGCCCGAACGAGTCGCTGCGGGTCGGGGGTGCGGGCGCCCTCGTGGAAGTCGAAGGCGTTGACCATGTCGCCGCGGAAGGCCGGCAGCGTCACCCCTTCACGCGTCTCGACCGACGACGAGCGCGGCTTGGCGTACTGCCCGGCCATCCGACCGACCTTGATCACCGGCACCGATGCGCCGTAGGTCAGCACCGCCGCCATCTGCAGGATCGTCTTGACGCGGTCGCGGATGTTGTCGGCGGTGGCCGCAGCGAACGTCTCGGCGCAGTCGCCGCCCTGCAGGACGAAGGCCTCGCCGACGGCTGCGGCCGCCATCCGCTCGGAGAGGATGTCGCACTCCCCGGCAAAGACCAGCGGAGGATAGGTCCCCAGGGTCTCGATCACCTCTGCCAGCGCCGCGGTGTCCGGCCACTCCGGCTGCTGGCGAGCATCGAGGTCGTTCCCGGCAGCGGTCAGCGCTGCCAGCGCCGCGGTGCTGGCGGGGGTGGGGGAGGAATCGTTCCTGATCGTCACCGTTCAAGGATATGCGGCCCGCTGGCCGAGCCACCCCAGGGTCCGCATCTCGAAACCCCGACTCGAAAGCCCGCCAGGAACCCTGCGCCGACACCCTGCCCCGGAAGCCAGAGCCGTAGGCCGCTCCCTGACCGCCGCGACTCAGCGCGCCTCGCGCGCCTCGTCGTCGGGTGACGGACCGTCAGCGCCGCCAGCGCCGCCGTCCACCCCGTCGTCAGCCTCGTCAGCCTCGTCGTCATCCAGCTCGTCGGTGGTCCCCACGGGCTGGATCGGTTTGCCCTCCGCCGCGTCGAGGGCCTGGTCGAGCTCGGCGACGACACTGCCGGGCTTGGCGGCCTCCTGCAACTGCAGTGCCTTGGCCCTGGCCGACGCCAGCAACCGGTCCTTCATCGACGTCGCATACATGTCGACGTACTCCCGGCCGGACAGCTCCATCAGCGCGTACATGATTTCGTCGGTGATCGACCGCAGCACGAAGCGGTCATCCTGCATGCCCTCGTAGCGGGAGAAGTCGAGTGGCGTGCCGATCCGGACGCCGATGCGCATGATCCGGGGCAACTTCTTGCCGGTGGGCTGCGCCTCGTCGGTGCCCACCATGACGACCGGGATGACCGGGACCCCGGCCTCGAGAGCCATCCGCGCCACCCCCGTCCGACCGCGGTACAGACGTCCGTCGGGCGACCTGGTGCCTTCGGGGTAGATGCCCAGCAGCTCGCCACGGTTCAGCACGCGCAACCCGGAGGTCAGCGCGGCGTTGCCGGCCTTGCCACCCGAACGGTCCACGGGAAGTTGCCCCACGGCCTTCATGAAGGCGGCCGTGAGCCGCCCCTTGATGCCGCTGCCCGTGAAGTAGTCGGACTTGGCCAAGAAGGTGACCCGGCGCGGGACGACGACGGGCAGGAAGACCGAGTCCGAGAAGGACAGGTGGTTGCTCGCGAAGATCGCGGCACCCTCCTCAGGGATGTGCTCATCCCCCTCGACCCACGGACGAAAGAGCAGCCGAAGGATCGGCCCCAGCACGATGGTTTTGAGAAACCAATAGAACACCTGCGTCCCACCCTTCAACTCTGACGGGCCGCACTCTACGGCACTCGCGATCCCCTAGTGAGACGTGCGAGGATCTAGGGGTCCGGATCGCATCGCCGCCAGGAGTCATCGTGAACCACGACGACCTCGACGCCGAGTTCGACCGCATCGTGTCCGGCTGGGACATCGATGCCATCGAGCCGACGCCGCGTCAAGAGGTGCCGTCCGCACGCCTGGATCCGGCCCGGGCGATCGACCCGCCGCCCAACCCATCGGAGCCCGGCCCGGCCTCGGGCCCGGCCGTACCCGAGCCGCCCGAGTCGCCGGAGCAGCCCGGGTCCGGAGCCCCCGGACTCCACTCGCCCCGGCCCAACCCCGCTCCACCGGCCGACCCCACGAGTAACCCAGCGACCAACCGGGCGATCAATCCGGCACCGACCTTCTTCGATGGCCGACTCCACCTCCCGGTCGCCCCGACGACCTCGCACGTGTGGCGCGGGTCAGCCGCAGCGGACGCCGACACCTCATCCGGCGGTGCGAGCGCCTCCGATGACGACCACTTCGTGCCCGACGAGCCGGAGTTGCCCAACGTCGAGGACGACCCGATGTACTGGGCCATCGTCGTCGGCCTCGTCGGCGGCCCGTTGCTGCTGCTCTACGTCCTGATCTTCGATCGCGGGGGCAGCTCGTGGTGGCTCATCACCGGCGCGACGATGACCGTGACGGGGTTCGTGATGCTGGTCCTGCGGGGCAGCGGCCATCGCGACCCGTTCGACGACGGCACCCGGGTCTGACGCCCGGAAGCCCCGCCGGCCGGACGGGGGCCGCTCGGCTGGAGCTGGGCTCGGCGGCATACGACTGGGCCGTGAGCGTTCGGGTGGTGGCGCTAGCGCAACGGCTGCCGGTCGTCCGCGCGGAGGTCGACCCACACCGGGCGGTGGTCCGAGGCGGCCCGCACGTCCTCCTCGACGAGGACGACGGGCCTTCCAGGTCGGGCGATCAGGGCACCTCCCGCAAAGATCACGTCGAGCAGGACCTGCGGTGCGACTGCGGGAAAGGTCGGGTGATCGCCGGACACGTTCCGGTAGCGATCGGCAAGCAGCCGCCACGCCTGGCCGTCCGCACCCTCGTTGAGGTCCCCCGCGATGACCGCCCCGGGCCCGAGTCGCTCGAGGATCGCGGCCACGTGGCGCACGCGTTCGTCTGCACGCAGCCCGAGGTGAACGCTCGCCACGGTGAGCCGGGGCCCTCCCGGCGAGGAGACCTCGAGCGCCGAGAACCCTCTCGTGCGGTCCGGGAACCGGACCGCCAGTCGGTGCTGCCGGTGTCCGTGGACGTGCACCCGGAGGGAGGACAGCACCGCCGTGCCACCACTGCCGAGCCGCCCGCCTGACCACCACAGCCCGCAGGCCCGGGCGAAGGCCGGCAACCGGAGCTCGGTCGTCAGCCGTCGCGGCACCTCCTGCAGGCACAGCACGTCGGGGTCGATCGCGCGGACGACCCGCGCTGCGGCCGCGTGGTCATCGAGCAGGTCTCGCACGTTGTAGCTCGCCACCCGCACGGTCCCGGGCGTCGGGCACCCCGGCTGCGATGGGACCGTCATGGCCGCACCACGCGGGTCACGCCTCAGATCGGGCCAAAGTGGCCGCGCCGATGAGCCCGGCTTCGGGGCCGAGTTTGGCTCGGACGATCCGGGCTTCCGGCCGATAGCCGCGGCCCGTGAGTTGCCTGCGGAACGCCTCGCGGGCGGGTCCCAGGAGCATCTCGTCAGCCGCGCTGACCCCTCCCCCGACGACGAAGAGTCCGGGATCGAACGCTGCCGCGAGGTTGGCCATGCCCAGCCCGAGCCAGTAGCCGATGTCGGCGAGCAGCTCGCGCGCCATCGGGTCGCCGTGGCGAGCGGACTCGGTGATGAAGGGGCCGGTGAGCCCGCTCCGATCGCCACCCAACCGGTTGAGGATCTCGGCGACGACCGGGGAACCAGCGTCGATCAGGTGCTGGGCCTCGCGGACCAGGGCATTCCCACTGGCGTACTGCTCCCAGCAGCCTCGGTTGCCGCACTCGCACCTGATCCCGTCGGGCACGATCTGCATGTGCCCGAACTCGCCGGCGATGCCGTAGCGGCCCCGTTGGATCCGCCGGTCGATGACCAGCGCCCCTCCGATGCCCGTGCCCAGAGTGATCATCACGGCATGGGTCTCGCCGCGGGCGGCGCCGAAGGTGGCCTCGGCCCAGGCGGCCGCGTTCGCGTCGTTCTCGACGGTGATCGGGACCGGGATGCGTTGCTGGAGCGAGTCGCGCAACGGTTCGCTGCGCCACGACAGGTGCGGGGCGAAGACGACGCTGGCGCGATCGGCCGAGACGAAGCCGGCCGCCCCGATCCCGACGGCGACGACCGCCCCGCGCGCCTCGGGCGTCGCCAGGAGTTCGGTGACGCACTCGACGATCAGGTCCTCGACGACCCGTGGGGCCGTCGTACGGTGCGGCGTGTCGCGCCGGGTGCGAGCCAGGATCTGCCCGGCACCGTCGACCACGCCCCCGGCGACCTTGGTGCCACCGATGTCGATCCCGATCGCCAGGTCGTCACTCACGGCGTTGGCTCGGCCGGGTCCGGCCCGTCGTCGGAGGAGCTGGACGCGTCACGCTCGTCTCGCCGGGCCGTGGCCAGGTCTCGCAGGGCGGTGGCCGCGAAGTCGATGAGGTCGGCGGCCCGGTCAAAGGTCTCCGGGCTGATCTGACTGGCGAAGCTGATCAGCTGGCAGACCGGGCACACCTGGCAGGCGGGCGCGCGTCCACCGCAGGTGCATTCGCCCCGCGCACCCGGTCGTGACCCGTCGGGCCCTGTTTCCCCCATGGGGTCGTCGGCACCGGCCCGATCGGTCGTTGGCCCGGTCTCCGGTCCGGGGCGCCGGACCGGATCGGTCCAGGTTGGCCGGCTGGCGAGCAGCTCGACCAGGCGCGCCGCCTCGTCCGCGACGGTTCCCACCCGAGGCTCGCGCTCCCGCTGTGCCTGGGCGTCGCTGGCCTCGGGTCCCGATGCGTCCACCACGGCCGGCTCAGGCCTCGACGCGCTTCTTGAGTTCTTTGAGGGCCGTGTCGACGATGACCTTCTCGGCCTTGCGCTTGAGCAGTCCGATCATCGGGATCTTGACGTCCACAGCGAGCCGGTAGGTCACCCTGGTCGAGGACCCGTCCGCCGCCAG
>JBDTAU010000483.1:0-3578 GCA_039924465.1 Dermatophilaceae bacterium | reverse complement strand
GGATCGATCGGTCTGGTGGACCTCGACACCCCCATGCCGGTGGTGGCGGCAGAACTTGCGGGGATGCGCGTCTTCGTCGGCTATTCGGGGTGGACCGAGGGCCAACTCGAGTCCGAGATCCGTCGCGGTGACTGGTATGTCGTCGACGCCGAAGCCCGCGATCCCTTCGCCGCTGAGCCCGAGCACCTCTGGCGTGAGGTGCTGCGCCGGCAGCGTGACAGCCTGGCGTTCGTGGCCAACTTCCCCGACGATCCCTCGATGAACTGATGTATGCCGCTGAGCCGGCTCCCAGATCCCGTCGGGGTTCCGGTCGGGGTGCCGGCGGTGGTGCGGGCGGACGCGGTGCTCGCGTCGCGCTGGTTGACAGCGGGCTCGGCCTGGTCAGTTACGCGGAGGCACTGCTGACCCTGCGGCCGGACCTGTCGCTGGTGCTGTCGCTGGACCCGGACAACATGCCCTACGGGCCGCGGACCCCGGCGCAGGTGCGCCGGTTGATCCTCGAGTCGGCCCGGTCGACGCTCGCCTACGACCCAGACGCGATCGTGGTGGCGTGCAACACGGCCTCGGTCCACGGGCTCGAGGCACTGCGGGCCGAGTTCGAGCCGGGCATCCCCATCATCGGGACGGTCCCCGCGATTCGTCCAGCGGCCGCGACGGGCGGGCCCGTCGCGGTCTGGGCGACGTCCGCCACCACGTCGAGTGACTACCTGCGAGGCCTCATCGACGCCTTCGCCGCTGACCTCGAGACGCATGCGGTGCCGGCCCGTGGGTTGGCCGAGGCGATCGAGAGCGCTGACCTCGCCGCTGTCGACGCGTGCATCGCGGCAGCCACGGCAAGCACGCCACCCGGGGTCCGGGCGCTCGTGCTCGGCTGCACGCACTACGGACTGGTCGCCGACCGCATCGCTGCCGCGATGGGGGAGTCCGTGACGATCTTCGACTCGCCCATCGGCGTGGCACGACAGACCCTGCGGCGACTCGGCCTCGACCCCGACATCAGCCCCGATCCGGCGGCGCCGGTCGGCAGCATCGAGGCGGTCCTCCTGTCCGGACGCCCCGGCGTGCTGCCGGCGTCGCTGGCGACCTACCCCGCAGGTGCCCGACTGCTTGCTGCCGTCGACCGCTCAGGCGGCTGACCGGCGGGCTGTGGCCCGGACCCGTGGATGATCCCGTCTGCAGTGGTCGACCCCGGAGAGCGGCATGGGGAGCGAGCCCGGCACAGCGGCATACACTGCCGTTCATGAGCGTGTTGCCCCCCGAGATGCCTCCTGACCCGTTCGAAGCCGAACCTCTCGGCCCGCGGACGAGCACCGCCACGATCGAGCGTGAGGAGGTGCGCGAGCAGCTCCACGAGCCAGGCGACCACGAGCGCTTCTCGCACTACGTGCGCAAGGAGAAGATCCTCGAGAGCGCCCTGTCCGGCGACCCCGTGGTGGCTCTCTGCGGCAAGATCTGGGTCCCGGGCCGCGACCCCCAGAAGTTCCCCGTCTGTCCGGTGTGCAAGGAGATCTACGACGGTTTGCGCGCGCCGCAGGACGGCGGAGACGACCAGTCCTGAGTGACCTGATCCGCTCCCGTATCACCATGCCGAGGCCACGTCCCGAAGGACGGGGCCGCGGCATGTCATCTCAGTAAAGGCGTTACCGTGGTGGGCATATGAGTTCAGGGGCCGCTTTCCATCTGCCACCCGCCCTCCCAGGGCGGGCTGCGTGGGGTACCGCCGCGAAGTTGCGCGCCTGGCAGCAGGACGCCCTCGACACCTATCGCGCCGCTGCACCGCGCGATTTCCTCGCGGTCGCGACGCCAGGGGCGGGCAAGACCACCTTCGCCCTGCGGGTGGCCACCGACCTCCTCACGGCCGGGGTGATCTCGCGGATCACGGTCGTCGCCCCGACCGAGCACCTCAAGACGCAGTGGGCTGACGCCGCCGCGCGGGCCGGGATCAGCCTGGACCCGAAGTTCAGCAACTCGATCGGTCGGCACAGCGAGGACTACCACGGTGTTGCCGTCACCTACGCCCAGGTGGCCTCGCGCCCGTCGCTGCACCGCGAGCTGACCACCTCGCGTCCCACCCTGGTCATCCTCGATGAGATCCACCACGGCGGGGACAGCAAGAGCTGGGGCGACGGGATCCGCGTGGCGTTCGAGCCGGCTGCGCGCCGACTGTCGTTGACGGGGACCCCGTTCCGCTCGGACAGCTCCCCGATCCCGTTCGTGTGCTACGAACTCGACACCGAGGGCGGTCTCGTCAGCACCAGCGACTACTCCTACGGCTATGCGGAGGCGCTGCGTGACGGCGTCGTGCGCCCGGTCCTGTTCATGGCCTACGGCGGCACGATGCGGTGGCGCACCAAGATGGGCGACGAGATCTCCGCGAGCCTCGGAGAGCCGATGACCAAGGACGCGATCGCCCAGGCGTGGCGCACCGCCCTCGACCCGAAGGGTGAGTGGATCCCGGCCGTCCTCGCCGCCGCGGATAAGCGGTTGACCGAGGTCCGCCGTGGTGTGGAGGACGCGGCAGGCCTGGTCATCGCGTCCAACCAGACCCAGGCGAGAGCGTATGCCGCTCACCTCCGTGCGCTGACCGGTGACGCGCCGACCGTGGTGCTGTCCGACGACGCCGGCTCGTCCGCCCGCATCGAGGAGTTCGGCAACGGGACCTCCCGGTGGATGGTCGCGGTGCGGATGGTCTCCGAGGGCGTCGACGTCCCGCGACTTGCCGTCGGGGTCTACGCGACCTCGACCTCGACCCCGCTCTACTTCGCCCAGGCGGTCGGACGCTTCGTCCGGGCCCGGCGCCGCGGCGAGACGGCCTCGGTCTTCCTGCCCTCGGTGCCGGTCGTCCTCGACCACGCGGCCCGGCTTGAGGAGCAACGGGACCACGCGCTCGATCGCACGCCTGACCCTGAGGACGTCGCGGCCATGTGGGCGCAGGAGCAGTCGCTCATGGACGAGGCCAACCGCGAGGCGAAAGCGGTGGGTCTCGACGGGGGGGCCTTCGAGGCGCTCGAGTCCGAGGCCCACTTCGACCACGTCCTCTTCGACAAGCAGCAGTGGGGCATGCACGCCCTCGTCGGGTCCGAGGACGAGCAGGAGTACCTCGGCCTGCCCGGACTGCTGGAGCCGGACCAGGTCACGGTCCTGCTGCAGGAGCGGCAGACCAAGCAGGTCGGCAAGTCCTCGGCGTCGGCGGCGGCCGCTGCCCCGATCGCGGCGCACCGTGCCCTCGCCGCGCAACGCAAGGAGCTCAACAAACTCGTGGCGGCGTATGCGCGCCAGAAGTCGGTGCCGCACGCCACGGTCCACGTGGACCTGCGTCGAGCCTGCGGTGGGCCCGACCTGGCGGCGGCAACGTCCGAGCAGGTGTCGCAGCGGATCGACACGCTCCGTCGTTGGCTCGTCGGCCGCCGCTGACCAACTCCCCTCACCGCTGCGCAACTCCCTGCGCCGCTGACACGCTCCCTACGAGGAGAGGTCGAGCAGGTGTTTGACGAGCGGCACGGTCCGGTGCCGGATCCGCGTCTCCAGGGCGATGGCCGTCGAGGCCCGCATCACGTGGGTGTCGTCGATGATCTGGT
>JBDTAU010000482.1:0-5340 GCA_039924465.1 Dermatophilaceae bacterium | reverse complement strand
GCTTGAAGTACTGCTTGGCCAACTTCCACGCCGTCTCGACCGCCTCACCGCCGCCGGTGGTGAAGAAGACCCGGTTGAGGTCGCCGGGGGCGTAGCTGGCCAGTCGTTCGGCGAGCTCGATGGCCGGCGGGTGGGCGTAGGACCACAACGGGAAGAAGCCGAGCTCCCGGGCCTGCTTGGCTGCGGCTTCGGCGAGCTCTTCGCGCCCGTGCCCGACCTGGACGACGAAGAGTCCGGACAGAGCGTCGATGTACTCGTTGCCCTGGTCGTCCCAGATCTTCCAGCCATCACCCTTGGTGATGATCGGGATGTTCTGGCCCAGGCCGCCGTCGGCGACACTCTCAAAGACCGAGTGCCGGGTGAAGTGGCCCCACAGGTGATCCCGTGCGGCGTCAGCGTAGGGCGTGCCTGCTGGCGTCGTTCCCGGGCGACGGGTCGAGTTGGTGGACGGGTTGGCAGGTGTGCTCATCGGGTACCCCAGTTGTAGAGCTGTTTGTTGAGTTTCAAGTAGACGAAGGTCTCCGTGGCGGTGACGCCCGGGAGGACGCGGATCTGGGTGCTGAGCAGGTGCAGCAGGTGGTCGTCGTCCTCGCAGACGACCTCAGCGAGCACGTCGAAACTGCCTGCGGTCGTCACCACGTAGGAGACCTCGGGCATGTCGCTCAGGGTGTCGGCCACCGCGGTCATGTCGCCGGCGACGCGGATGCCGATCATGGCCTGGCGTTGGAAGCCCACCTGGAGCGGGTCGGTGACAGCCACGATCTGCATGACCTCGGCCTCGAGGAGTCGCTGCACGCGCTGGCGCACGGCAGCCTCGGACAGACCGACCTCGCTCGCGATCGACGCGTAGGACTTGCGCCCGTCCCGCTGCAGCGCCTCGATGATGTGTTTGGAGACCGAGTCCAGATTGACGCTGGGCTTGGTGGGCTTGGCGGGCTTGGCGGGCTTGCTGGGCTTGGTAGCGGCCCGGCGGGACGCCAGAGCTCCGTCACTGACTGCGCCATCTGTGCCCATCCCCCGATAGTGGCGGGTGGAACCCGCGCTTGGCAAGTCCAATCGCAACTGATTCCGAAGATTCATGGGCGAATGTCTTCCGAATCAGGAGGTCGGTGGTTAGAGTTTCCGCATGACGACTGAGCCACGGATTCTGCGCAACTTCATCGGCGGTACGTATGTCGACCCCGACGGCGACGCGACCCAGGACATCATCAATCCCGCCACGGCCCAGATCGTGGCCCGGGCCGCGATCAGCAATGCGGCCGACATCGACGCGGCCTATGGCGCTGCAGCGAAGGCATTCGAGACGTGGGGGGAGACCACCCCGAGCGAACGGCAGCACGCACTGCTGAAGTTCGCCGATGCCATCGAAGCGCGGGCTGACGACTTCGTCCGGCTCGAGGGAGAGAACACCGGCAAGCCGCACGCGCTGACGGCGAGCGAGGAGATCCCCCCGATGGTCGACCAGCTGCGCTTCTTCGCGGGCGCAGCGCGCGTCCTCGAGGGTCGCGCGGCCGGTGAGTACATGGCTGGGCACACCTCCTGGGTCCGTCGGGAGCCCATCGGCGTCATCGGCCAGGTGACTCCCTGGAACTACCCGATGATGATGGCGATGTGGAAGATCGCGCCCGCGCTCGCGGCCGGCAACGCCATCGTGCTGAAGCCGTCGGACACCACGCCCGAGACCACCCTGCTGCTGGCGGAACTCGCCTCCGAGTTCCTGCCCGAGGGCACCTTCAACGTCGTCACCGGTGACCGTGAGTCCGGCCGACTGCTGGTCGAGCACCCGACCCCGTCGATGGTCTCCATCACGGGGTCGGTGCGGGCCGGTATGCAGGTGGCCGAGAGCGCGGCGCGTGACGTGAAGCGGGTTCACCTCGAACTCGGTGGCAAGGCGCCGGTGATCGTCTTCGATGATGCCGACATCGAGGCTGCCGTCGAGGGCATCGCGATCGCCGGCTACTTCAACGCCGGTCAGGACTGCACGGCAGCCACGCGCGTGCTCGCAGGACCACGGGTGCATGACGACTTCGTCGCCGCGCTCGCCGAGTATGCCGCGGGGTCGGCCAAGGTAGGGCTGCCCGATGACGCGGACGCGTTGTTCGGCCCGGTCAACAACCTCAACCAGGTCGCGCACGTCTCCGGGATGCTGGACCGGCTGCCCGATCACGCCCGGATCGTCACCGGCGGCGCGCGGGTCACTGGCCTCGGTGAGGGCTACTTCTTCGAGCCGACCGTGCTGGCCGGGCTGCGCCAGGACGACGAGCAGATCCAGAACGAGATCTTCGGCCCGGTCATCACGGTCCAGAAGTTCACCGACGAGGCGGAGGCGCTCGCGTGGGCCAACGGGGTCCAGTACGGGTTGGCCTCCAGCGTGTGGACCAGGGACTTCGGCAAGGCGATGCGGATGAGCAAGAAGCTCGACTTCGGCTGCGTCTGGATCAACACCCACATCCCCATCGTGGCGGAGATGCCTCATGGCGGGTTCAAGCACAGCGGCTACGGCAAGGACCTGTCGATGTACGGATTCGAGGACTACACCCGGATCAAGCACGTGATGGCCAACATCGAGTCGTGATGCACCTTTCTGCCACCGAACTGGAGAACTGATGAATGACAACCTGAACCCGTCCGCGAGCGGCGCTGCCAACGAGAGCCTGGCCTTCAGGGCAGCAATGGCTCGTGGACTCATCTCGCGACGTAGCGCGATGACGGGCGCAGCGGGCCTCGGCGCTGCTGCCCTGCTCGCAGCGTGTGGCTCCAGCGGACGCAACCCCACCCCGGCTGCCGGTGGCACGAGCGGAGCGGAACCGGCCAAGGCCGCTGCTGCCGCGACGGACATGTCCGACACGGACAAGGTGATCAACTGGTCCAACTGGCCCGAGTACATCGATGTCGACGACAAGACCCAGGCCCGGCCGACTCTCAATGAGTTCACCAAAGAGACCGGTATCAAGGTCAACTACACCGAGGACTACAACGACAACGACGAGTTCTACGCCAAGGTGCGGCCGCTCCTCGCGGGCGGCACGGACACCGGTCGGGACGTCTGGTGCAGCACGGACTGGCTGGTGGCCCGCTTCATCCGGCAGGGCTACGTGCAGCCCCTCGACTACGCCAACATCCCAAACGCCAAGAACCTTGAGGACTCCCTCAAGGGAGTCGAGTTCGATCCGGGCCGCAAGTACTCGATGCCCTGGCAGTCCGGCTTTGCGGGGATCGCCTACAACCCCGAGGCAACCGGTGGCAAGAAGGTCGAGAGCATCGAACAACTTCTCACCGACCCCAGCCTCAAGGGGAAGGTCACGCTCCTGACGGAGATGCGCGACACGATCGGGCTCGTCCTGCTCGAGCAGGGCAAGAAGCTCGAGAGCTTCACCGACGCCGACTTCACCGACGCCATCGCCATGGTCCAGGAGGCCGTGGACCGCGGCCAGATCCGCGGCTTCACCGGCAACGAGTACGGCAAGGACCTCTCCTCTGGCGCCATCGCCGCCTGCATCGCGTGGACCGGTGACGTCGTCCAGCTCCAGGCGGACAACCCCAAGCTCGTCTACGTCCTGCCGGCCAAGGGCTGCACCCTGTGGTCGGACAACTTCGTCATCCCGGCGCTGGCCAAGCACAAGAAGAACGCCGAGATCCTCATCAACTACTACTACGACCCCAAGGTGATGGCCAAGGTGGTTGATTACGTCAACTACATCTCGCCGGTCAAGGGGACCAAGGCGGAGTTGCTCAAGTTCGACCCTGAGATCGCCGACAACCCGCTCATCATCCCGTCGGCGGACGTGCTGTCCCGAGCGCACGTCTTCCGCGGTCTGAGCGAAGCGGAGGAGACCAAGTATTCCAAGGCCTTCTCCACCCTCACGGTGGGCTGACGATGTCGGGTCGCGACACCGGGGATGTGAACCTGGTCGGGATCAGCAAGGTCTACGAGTCGTTCACGGCCGTGCACCCACTCGATCTGACGATCCCCGACGGATCGTTCTTCGCGCTGCTGGGCCCGTCCGGCTGTGGCAAGACGACGACTTTGCGGATGATCGCCGGGCTCGACGAGCCCACCACCGGATCGATCCTCATCGGGGACCAGGACATCACTCGCACCCGGGCGCATCAACGCAACGTCAACACCGTCTTCCAGTCCTACGCCCTCTTCCCGCACATGAACGTCATCGACAACGTGGCCTTCGGCCTGCGGCGTCGGGGCGACAAGGACGCCAAGGCGAAGGCCGTCGAGGCACTCGAGTTGGTGGAGCTGGGGCAGGTCGCCACGAAGCGACCGACCCAGCTGTCAGGTGGGATGCAGCAACGCGTCGCGCTCGCCCGTGCCCTGGTCAACCGGCCGGCGGTCCTGCTGCTCGATGAGCCGCTGGGGGCCCTTGACCTCAAACTACGACGCCAGATGCAGATGGAGCTCAAACGGATCCAGTCCGAGGTAGGCCTGACCTTCGTCCACGTCACCCACGACCAGGAGGAGGCCATGACCATGGCCGACTCCATCGCGGTCATGAATGGTGGTCGGATCGAGCAACTCGGTGACCCGGCGACCCTCTACGAGGAGCCGCGATCCACCTTCGTGGCCAACTTCCTCGGCCAGTCCAACCTCATCCGGGGCTCCGTGGTGCCCGGCAGCGGCGCCAACGGCACGGCACTCGTGCACTGTCACGGCCTCGATCTCGAGGTCGACCGGGACCACCTGCCCCTGGGGGTTGAGGAGGTCTATCTCGGCGTGCGCCCGGAGAAGCTCCGACTCGGTGAGGGCGGTGGCCCCAACCAGGTGAAGGGGCTGGTCCGGGACGTGTCGTTCACCGGAGTCGCCACCCAGTACACGGTGGAGACATCCTGGGGCCGAAACCTCACCGTCGTGCAGCAGAACGACGGCTCGGCCCGAGCTGCACTCGGGGAGCCGGTCGTGCTCTCGTGGGCGGCCTCCCACGGCTTCGTCCTCGACGCGTCACAGGACGAGGACGCCGGCGCGGAACTCGAAGACCGTGGCTGAGGCGCCGGCGCTCGCCACCGGAGCCGCCCCCGTCGCCTACCGCGGCCGCCGCAACTGGGTGCCCTACGCGTTGCTCTTCCCGGGACTCCTGTGGTTGACGATCTTCTTCGTCCTGCCGATGATCACGCTCGCCTCGCAGTCGCTGCAGGAGGGTGATGTCGACAACGGCTACGTCTTCACGGGCAACGTCGGGATCTATGGGGAGGCCCTGTCGGCCTTCTGGGAGCAGCTAGTCCGATCGCTCGGATACGCTGCAACGGCAACGGTGCTCGGGTTGCTCCTGGGCTATCCGCTCGCCTACTTCATCGCCCAGAAGGCGGGCCGCTGGAAGAACATCCTGCTCA
>JBDTAU010000481.1:0-5390 GCA_039924465.1 Dermatophilaceae bacterium | reverse complement strand
CTCCGGTGGGCAACTGGTCCCCGCGACCGCCCCGCCGCTTCCGCCCAACAACCCCCTGACCGGGGAACGCAAGCAGTTCGAGGGCCACGGCACCTTCATCGCCGGACTGATCCGGCAGGGCTGCCCGGAAGCGACCATCCTGTCCATCCCGATCATGGACGACGATGGGGTGGCGGAGGAGTCGGACGTGCTGGAGGCGTTGACCTTGTTGCTGAGCCGGCACATCGCGGGCCAGCACAACGGGGTGCCGCGGGACGTCATCGACGTGCTGTCCCTGTCGGTGGGCTACTACGCCGAGGACAGCAGCTATCTGTCGAGTCCGACGAAGCTGATCCTCGACCGCTTCACCGAGCACGGTGTCATCGTCGTCGCGGGTGCCGGGAACGACGCGACGGACCGTCCCTTCGTGCCTGCGGCCCTCGCGGCCCCGGTCCCCAAGGCCATTCGCGCCACCAGCCGGCCCCCGGTGTCGAGCGTGGGGGCCCTGAACCCCGACGGCGCGACCGTGGCCCTCTTCTCCAACGCGTCGGTGCACCTGAGCGCACTGCGCCCCGGCGTAGCCCTCGTCAGCACGGTGCCCGCCGTCAACGGGGGCGGGCAGTCCTCGGTCGGGGTCGACGGCCCCGACGGGAGGCCGCGCCGGACGATGGATCCGGACGATTACACGAGCGGGTTCGCCACGTGGAGCGGCACCTCTTTCGCGACCCCCGTCCTGGCGGCTGAGGTCGCAGCCGAACTCGTCGGTGCCGCTGACCTGGATGACACGGATGACCTCGTCATGCGCCGGCGGGCCATCAAGACCCTGCGCACCTGCTTCGGGAGGAACCCCAGATGACTGCCAACCGTGCGGCCCCAGATGGCCTCGGCACTCTGGCCGGGCAGGCGTTCGACGCGTACTGCCGTGGTGAGCTGGAGCGACTCAGTGACCTGGTGGACCTCGCCACGCCGGTGCTCTGGAGCGTGGCCCGGTCGCAGGGGGCCAGCGCCCCGATGAGCGAGGACGCCATCCAGACCGCGTGGCTGCAGTTGGTCACTCACGCCGACTCTATCCAGGAGCCCGGCGCCGTGCTCGGGTGGCTCGTCGTCGTCGTGAAGCGGGAGGTCTGGCGCCTCTCCCGTGGCGGACGCCGAGAGATCGGCGTCGAAGAGGTCCCGGAGGCCCCGGCCCAGCAGCTCGACCCCGAAGCCGAGACCATCCTCAACGAGCGTCAACGGGTCCTCTGGGGACACGTCTCGACGCTCTCCCCGCGGTGCCAAGAGTTGCTCCGAGTCATCGCCTTCGCCGACCGACCCGACTACAGCGCCATCGCCACGTCGCTCGGGATGCCGATTGGCAGCATCGGCCCGACCCGCGGTCGGTGCCTCAACAAGCTGAGGACCTCGCTCGGCTCCGACCCGGTCTGGGGGGTTTGACATGTCTTCACACACCGACGCCATCGACGCCATCGATGAGGCGAACCTGGCCGCCATCCGGGACCTGTTCGCACGGACGGACCCGGTCCCGGCCCAGCTCACCGAGCGATTGAAGTTCGCCATCACCGTGCATGCGCTGCACGCCGAGATCGCGGAGTTGACCGACTCCGCCCTGTTGGTGACCCGTGGCGGCGCCCCGGACGTGGACTCGCTGGCGCCGACCCCCACCGAGTCGGTGACCTTCACGGCGGCATCGGTCAGCCTCATGGTCACGATCAGCGCCAGCGACGGGGTGCAGGTGCGCATCGACGGATGGGTCACCAGCCCTGGGGCGCGGATCGACGTAGTGACGGCCGAGGGGACGACAGTGGTGGACGCGGATGCGGACGGACGGTTTGTTCTGGATCATGTACCTCATGGCCCGGTTCACTACGTGATCCGGACCGACGAGGACGACACCGAGAACCGCCCGGTCATCACGCCGACGATCCAGATCTGACGCGTCACCAGGTGGTGGGAAGGGCTGGCACCACCCATCAACGCCTTGGAGCGCGCCACGGCCCTGCGGGAACAGGGAGCCGATGACAACATGGCCGGCCGGCTCGTGGAGGCCGAGCAGGAGCTTCACGCTGCGCTCGCCGAGCTCGATCAGGCCAGCGCGGATGGCGGTCCGGGTCCTTCGGGGACGCTGGGGCCTGTCGGGTGGGCCGACCTGCTCGAGTTGCGGTGCAAGACGCTGATCACGTTGGCCCTGACCGACTTCCTCCTGTCGGGCCTGGACGCAGCCCGGGCCCGTTTCGCGGAGGCCGAGCTGGTGGTCGACGAACTCGGCGACGACGACCTGCGCGCCCGACTGGACTACCAGCGGGCCAACATCAACGGGAGGGCCGGCGACCTGACCGCCGCGTGGGACGGGCTCGAGGGGGCCGTGCACCGTCTCACGGCGTTCACCCCACGTGAGCAGTGCTCGGTCCACCTCAGTCGTGGCGTCCTCGCCATCGAGCGGTCCCAGCCCGAGCAGGCGCTGGAGTCGTTTGCGTACGTGGCGCAGCTCGCCCACGCCGAAGGGTTCGCCGAGCAGGAGGTCATGGCCCGGCACAACATGGGGCTCGCCACGTATCTCCTCGGTGACCTGCCGGGCGCCCTGACCCACATGTCTGCGGCAGAAGAGATCGGGGCGGACATCTCACGGGGTCAGGCCAAGTTCGACCGCGGCGACGTGCTGCTCGAGGCCGGTCTCGTCAGCGAGGCCATCGCGACGTTGGAGTCGGGGCTGGTCGGGCTCGAGGGAGAGGGGCATGCGCAACTCTGGGCGGAGCACGACCTCCGGCTGTCGCGGGCCCAGCGGTTGGCCGGCCGCCTCGACGCGGCGGCCGAGGCCGCTGCGTCGGCCGCCACGTCGTTCCGTGCGCTGGGGGCTGCTGGGTGGGAGGCCAAAGCGGTGCTGGCCGGGCTGGTGGTGGAGCTCGACCGGCCGATCAGCAGGTCAACTGCCACGCGGGTGGCCTCGACAGCGGAAGCATTGGCCGTCGCTGCCCACGCGCTGGGCAACCGCGAGCTGGCGTCGTCGGCCCAGATCCTGGCGGCGGAGGCACTGCTCTGGCTCGGTGACCTGCAGGGGGCCCGGGACCACCTCGACCGGGCCCGACGTCACCGGTTCGGATCGGTGTCGGCTGACCTGCGCGCAGCGTCCGTGCTCGCGGGCGTCCTGGCGGCTGACGGTGAGACGGCCGCCGCGCGCCGCGTCCTGGCCAAGTCAGCCCGACGCCTCGAAGCCGGGCAGCGGGGCAGTGCGAGCCTGGACCTCCGGACGGCGAGCTCGATCCATGGAGTCACCCTGGCGTCGCTCGACCTGGATCTGGCCCTGCAGCGCGGGAGCGCCGACGTGCTGCGGACCCTCGAGCGGTGGCGAGGGGCGACGGAGCGGCTGCCCTCCCTGGGGCGGCCCGAGGACGACCGGCTCGCGGACCTGACCGAGAGTCTGCGTAGTGCTCGGGGCCAACTGCGTGGTGGGCCGGAGCCCGAGCGTGAGCGGGAGCTCGAACAGCGGGCCACCGAGCTCGAGGTTGAGATCCGGGCCCGGGACTGGGAGCTGCGCAGCCAGGACACTCCGGAGGCCTCGACCCAGGTCCGGATCCGGGAGGCACGGGCCGGCCTCGACTCCACCGATCGTGATCTCGTCTGGTTCTTCGCCCACCAGGAGCGATTGCTCGGTGTCGGGATCATCAATGGACGTGCCGCCCTGCGAGATCTCATGCCACTGGGTGAGGCCGCCGAACTGGCCCGGCGCATCCGGGTTGACCTGCGCACCGCGGCCTCCCATCGGCTCGGACCGCTGGGGCCCGCGGTGTGGGGGTCGTTGCGATCGTCTGCGGAGCGGCTCGACGCGGCTTTGGTCCGGCCGTGGCGCTCCACCTCCGGTGGGCTGGTGCTGGTCTCGTGCGAGCAGGTCTCAGCACTGCCGTGGGCCCTGTTGCCCTCGATGGTCGGACGTCCGTTCACCTTGGCGCGCTCTCTCACCTCCTTCGCCCGCGCCTCCTTCCCGGGCGGCAAGGCCGGTGGGTCCGGCCCCGACTCGGTTCGGCCGTCGGTGCACATCAGCGTCGGACCGGGGCTCACCCGAGCAGAGAGCGAGGGCTCGGCCATCGCCGCAGCCTGGGGCGGCGACGTCCACGTCACCAACCCCTCATCGAGCGCCGGACTGGTCCGGGCTCTGTCTGCGGCCGGTGTGGTCCACGTCGCCGCTCATGGGACTCACCAGGTCGAGTCCCCGCTCTTCTCCTCGCTGTCCCTGCACGATGGCCCCGTCTTTGCCCACGAGCTGCAACCGACCGGGGTAGCGGCCGACCATGTCGTCCTCTCCGCGTGTGACGTGGGGTTGGCGGCGTCTCGACCCGGCAACGAGGAGCTCGGCCTAGCGGTCTCGATGCTCGCCCTGGGTGCCCGCTCCGTCGTGGCAGCCGTCGCCCCGCTGCCGGACGAGGTGGCAGCTGACGTGATGGTCCGCCACCACCGCTTGCTGGCCGGCGGGGCGGCGAGCGACACGGCTCTGGCGAGCGCCATCGCCGCCTCGGACCCCATCGCTGCAGCGTTCGTCAACCTTGGCGGCCGCTTCCTCCCCGGCTCCGGCTAGCGGGAGGTGGCTAGCGGGAGGACGGCGGCGCCTGTCGGGCGGCCGCGCGGGCCAGCGACATCGAGATGGCGATCTTGGTGGAGTCGATGGCGATCTCGCGCAGCATCCCGGAGATCGGGTTGGTGAAGCCGGTGTAGTAGAGGCCCGGGGCCTCGGGCAGCGTCCGTGCGCCGGTGGCGCCCGGATGACCTTTGTCGTCCAGGACGCCCAGGTGGCCGATGAGCGGAGCGAGGCCCTGTGTGTAGCCGGTGGCGAGGATGACCGCGTCCGGCTCGATCCGGCTCCCGTCCGCGAGCTCGACCTCAGCACCGTCGAATCCGGCGAGAGCGGCGACGGGCTCGACCCGGCCACTACGGATCGCGTCGATGATGCCGACGTCCTGGACCGGGATGGCGTTGTCTCGGACCACGCGGGTCAGGATCCCGGTGTCGGGCCGAGGCAGGCCCTGCGCGCTCAGATCCGGTGTCTGCAGCCGGCCGGTCAACGCGCCGAGCCAATCCGCCACGGGGAGCGGGAGCCGGCGCACCGCGATGCCGGTGTACTGCGCGGCGATCGGGCCGGTGTTGCGGCGCACGATGTGCGGCACGGTCCGGACGGCGAGCCGGACCCGGCGGGCTCCGTGCTCGACGAGGTCGACCGCGATCTCCGTCCCGGTGTTACCGGTCCCGACCACCAGGACGTCCCGGCCGGCGAAGGCGCCGCCGTTGCGGTAGTCGTGGGCCGTGCAGAGCTCTCCCGTAAACCCCGCGAGGCCGGGATAGTCCGGTGTGACCGGCGTGTGGTTGAAGCCGGTGGCCACGACTGCGTACGGCGAGGAGAGCTGCGATCCGTCCGTGAGCGTCAG
>JBDTAU010000480.1:0-7711 GCA_039924465.1 Dermatophilaceae bacterium | reverse complement strand
CCACCGCACCGGCGTGCCAGGGCCGCGGCATCGGACGGCTCCTGCTCGACACCCTGATCGGCCGAGCAGCGGACCACGGCGTCGAGGCCATCATGCTCGAGGTCCGCGCCGACAACGCCGCGGCCCGGAATCTCTATGAGCGCAATGGATTCGACGTCATCTCGGTGCGACGCCGCTACTACCAGCCCGGCGACGTCGATGCGCTGATCCTGCGCCGCTTCATGAAGGAGAGTCATGGCTGACGAACCGCTCGTGCTCGGCATCGAGACGTCCTGCGACGAGACCGGCGTCGGGATCGTGCACGGCGAACGGCTGCTCGTGGACGCGGTGGCCAGCAGCGTCGAGGAGCACGCCCGGTTTGGCGGCGTCGTCCCCGAGGTCGCGAGCCGAGCCCATCTCGAGGCGATGGTGCCGACGATCGACCGGGCCTGCCGCGAAGCCGGGGTCACGCTGCGCGACCTCGATGCGATCGCCGTGACGTCGGGTCCCGGCCTGGCCGGGGCACTCCTGGTGGGCGTCGCGGCGGCCAAGGCGCTGGCGGTGGCCCTCGACAAACCGATCTATGGCGTCAACCACCTGGCCTCACACGTCGCCGTCGACATCGTCGAGCACGGACCGCTGCCGGAGCCGACCATGGCCCTGCTCGTCTCCGGTGGCCACTCCTCGCTCCTGCTCGTGCCCGATGTCACCCATGACGTCCGCTCGCTCGGGTCGACGATGGACGACGCGGCAGGGGAGGCCTTCGACAAGGTCGCACGGGTCCTCGGGCTCCCGTTCCCGGGTGGGCCACACGTGGATCGGATCGCGCGTGAGGGGAATCGGACCGCCATCAACTTCCCGCGAGCGCTGTCGACCGGGCGCGACATGCAGCGCCACCGCTTCGACTTCTCCTTCTCGGGGCTCAAGACCGCGGTGGCCCGCTGGGTCGAAGCACGGCAGCGGGCCGGGGAGACGGTGCCGATCGCGGATGTCGCGGCGAGCTTCCAGGAGGCGGTGGTCGACGTGCTGACCCGCAAGGCGCTGCTGGCCTGCAAGGAGCACGACGTCGACCACCTCCTCATCGGCGGTGGGGTGGCGGCCAACTCACGCCTGCGGGCGCTTGCGCAGGAGCGGTGCGACAAGGCGGGTGTCCTCCTTCGCGTCCCGCGCCCGGGGCTGTGCACCGACAACGGCGCGATGGTCGCGGCGCTCGGGGCCCAGATGGTGGCCAAGGGTCGGGTGCCGTCGCTGCTCGACCTGCCGACCGACTCCTCGATGCCGGTCACGCTCGTCCAGGCCTGACGCCGCTACGGGATCGGGCCCGGGTGGGATTGTCGTGGTCGCGCGGGCCAGGGGGCCTACGGGATCGGGCCCGGGTGGGATTGTCGTGGTCGCGCGGGCCAGGTGGCCTACGGGATCGGGCCCGGGTGGGATTGTCGTGGTCGCTCGCCTCAGCGGCAGGTGGCGAGCCCACGCTGCACCTTGAGCTCAACGACGCGGGTGACGGCCGCCCTGACCTGCGCCGCGAACGCAGGGTCCTTCGCCATCTTGGCCGTGATGGCCGCATGCATCGTGGGCACCGTTGACGGCTGGGCCGTCAGGACGATGTCGCCCCCCGCCGCGATGAAGCGGGTCGCCCGCTGGCCGACCGGAACGGCCGCGACGGATTTTGCTGCACCGACGTCGTCGGTGATGACCACGCCGTTGAAGCCGAGCTGGCGACGGAGCAGGTCGGTGATGATCGTCCTGGAGAAGACGGCGTTGGTCCCCGGGTCGATCTTGCTGTAGATCGCGGAGCCGACCATGACGAAGTCCGTGCCGTCCTTGATCCCCGCCGCGAAGGGACGCAGGTAGGGGTCGGTCATCGTCGTGACGGTGTCGGTGATGCCGGTCGCGGTGACATCGGTGTTGCCGGTGATCCGGCCCAGCCCGGGGAAGTGCTTGATCGTGGTGGCCACACCCCCGCGGTGCATGCCCTTGATGAAGCCGCCCACCATCTCGGCCACCCGGTCGGGGTTGCTGGAGAACTGCCGATCCCAGCGACCGATCGGCTGGTTGGCCTTCCCGATCGATAGCGGCACGGTGTCGGCGACCGGGGCGAGGTTGACGTTGATGCCGGCGTTCTTGAGCTGGCCGGCCCACGTGGCCGAGGCGTCAGCGAGGTTTGCTGGTGTGAGCTGGTCCTGGACGCGGGCGGTGGCGATCCGGGTGAAGCCGGCACCGCGCAACTGCTGGACGTTGCCGCCCTCCTGGTCGGCGGCGAGGAAGAGGCCCAGCCCGCCGGTGGCCGCTTTGGTCGCCAAGCTCGCGAGGTGCGACGTCGTCGCCCGGACCGACGCAGCCCCGTTGTACCAGCCTCCGAGCAGGATGACGCCACCCAGGTGCTGGGTGCGGACGAGCGGGTCGAGACTGGACCGGGCGGCGTTGACGTCGAGGCCGACCATGAGCAGTTGCCCGGCCTGCTCGTTGGCGTCCAGGCCCTCGACGAGGGTGGCGCTGCACGAGGTGGGCGACGTGGGTGGGGTGCTGGCGCTGGTCGTGGCCTGGGCCGGCGTGGACGGGGTCTGGGTCGTCGCGGTCGAGCTCGCAGGGGTCTGGGCGCTGCTCGTCGACCCCGCACTGCTCGTCGACCCCACACTGCTCGTCGGGATGCTGGTGGGGATGCTCGTGGGCGAGGTCGATGACTGGCCGGCAGCCGCACGCGTGGTGGGACTGGTCGGGGTGCTGCCCGTCGAGCACGCCGAGGCGAGCGCCACGAGCACGGCGGACGTCAGCGCGATGGGGACCCGTTGGCGCGATCTCATCGCACGACCGTACCTCCCGCGGCTGTGCCTCGAACGACCCGCCGCCGCGTCGGACGTGTCGATAGAGTCGCCCGCATGCAGATGCCCGAAGGTCGCGACAGGATCCCCGTCATCCTTGATGTCGACACCGGCGTCGATGATGCGTGCGCGATCCTCCTCGCGGCCCTGCACCCCTCGCTCGACCTGCGTGCGATCACCTGCGTCGGAGGCAATGCCCCGGTGGACGCGGTGGTGAGCAACACCCTGATCGCGCTCGATGCGGCTGACCGCAGGGACGTTCCCGTGGCGCGGGGCGCCGAACGGCCGCTGCTCGAGGTCCCCGTCGATGCGCGGCACGTCCACGGCGAGGACGGGATGGGCGACCTCGGGTGGGCGCGAAGTGATCGGGCCACCGATCCTCGCCACGCGGTCGAGCTGCTCCGGGACCTGTGCCGCGAGGCGCAGTCCGCTGGAGCGCCGCTCACCATCGTCCCCTTGGCGCCCTTGACCAACATCGCCCTGCTGCTGCGGACCTATCCGGATGTGGCGCCGGGGATCAGCGAGATCGTCTTCATGGGCGGCTCGGCCCACTCGGGCAATGCGACCGCGTCGGCGGAGTTCAACGTCTTCCACGACCCGGAGGCGGCAGCGATCGCCCTCGACGCGGCGGCCGACCTCGGCATCCCGGTGACGATGTATGGGCTCGACGTCTTCTCCGAGCCCCTCGTGAGCCGCGACGAGGCGGCAGCGATGATCGCGATCGGTGGCCACGGCGCGGCCGAGCTCGGGGGGCGCCTCATCGACTTCCAGTGCGATCGCTTCGGCCGGGACGCCGCCACGCTCGGCGACGCCGGCACCGTGTGCGCGGTCATCGATCGGTCCGGGATCACGACCGAGGCGCTCCCGATCCGGGTGGAGCTCACCGGCACCTGGTCGCGGGGCCAGACCATCGTCGACCGGCGCGACTGGTCCGGTGACCTCCTCCACGACCCACACGGGCAGGCCCCCGCCAAGGTCGACGTCGCCCTCGCAGTCGACGGCGGACGCTATGCATCCCTGTGGCGCGAGACCCTCTCGGGACAGGTCCGCTGATGGGCCGGGTCATCGTCGTCGGCTCGCTCAACGTCGACGTCGTCACCCGGGTCGAGCGCCATCCCGTGCCCGGCGAGACCATCCTCGGCGAGTCCGGCGGACGCTTCGCCGGCGGCAAGGGCGCCAACCACGCGATGGCAGCGCGCCGAGCCGGTGCCGAGGTGGTCATGGTCGGCGCCGTGGGCCCGGACGATGACGGGGCCGCCTACCTCAAACGCTTGCAGGACAACGGGATCCAAACCGAAGTGGTCACGATCGAGGGCGCGTCGACCGGACGGGCCTATATCACGGTTGATGCTGCGGGGGAGAACAGCATCATCGTCGTGCCGGGAGCCAACGCCCTGTTGCCGACCCCCGACCTGTCCGGACCCGTCGCCCTGACCCCCTCCGACGTCGTGCTGCTCAGCCTCGAGATCCCGCTCGACACCGTCGCTGACGTGGCGCGTCAGGCCGGCGCGGCTGGCGCCCGGGTCGTCATCAACGTCGCCCCCTACGCGACGCTGCCGCCGGACGTCATCGCCCTCTCGGACCCGATCGTCGTCAACGAGCCCGAGATGCGGGAGCTCGCCGACTCCGACCTCATCCCGACCTCGTTGCTCGTCACGTTCGGGGCCGCCGGTGCGCGGTGGGACGGCGAGCAGGTCGACGGGATAGCGCTCCCGGCCGACGAGGTCATCGACACGGTCGGCGCGGGTGACGCCTTCTGTGGGGCCCTGGCCGCGGCCCTGGCCCGGGGCGCCGAACGGACGGCCGCCCTGGCCGAGGCGAACGCGGCCGGCGCTGCCGCGGTGCGGTGGTCAGGGGCGCAACCGGACGCTGCCCTTTGAACGGACTCTGACCGCCGGAGTCTCGGCAGCGGACGGAGAGGTCACGCCGGGGTGACGACGATCGCCACCTGGCCGCCGTCCACCCGGGTGAGGACGAGGGTGGCCTCGGAGCCGCCCTTGCCGCGCCCGGTCATCTTGAGCTGCCGGCGCAGCAGGTCGGCGTCGACGGTGACCCCACGCTTCTTGATCGTGACCCGGTCGTGGCCGTGCTCGCGCAGCCAGCGGGCGAGGGGTTTGGTCGACAGCGGCATCGCCGTCACGACGCGGAAGCGCTTGGCGTAGGGGACGCCGTATGCCGCTGTGCTCGTCACGTAGCCCACGCCGGGGGCCAGCTCGGCTCCGTCTACCGCCGCCACCAGCGCTCCGGTCAGGCCGGCCCGGATGACGGCACGATCCGGCTCGTAGAGCCACGGTCCGATGGCGCTGACCCCGGCCATCGACGGCTCGTCCCGCCCCGGCTCGGCGTCGGCCTCGGTGACGACCACCGTGCCGCTCTCGGTGACCACCGATGCGGTGCGCCCGGTCACGGTGGCCAGCGGTCCCCACCAGATCGCGCACTCGAGCACCTCGCCGTGCCAGGAGCTCCACTGGGCCTCGGTCCCTGCCGGGATCGACCCGTGCGGGAACCCGGGGGAGAGCTTGGCCCCGGTCGCCGGGACCTCGGCGGCGATCGCACAGACCTGACTCCACGTCGGTGAGATCGCATCGAGGCTGAAGACTCGCCTGGTCCGCCCCCGGATGTCAGCCACCCCGGTGACCCGTCGGCCGGGATCGAGCCACACTCCCAGGTGTCGGGCGCCCTCGCCGGCCGGGAGGCGGACGTCCTCCACGCGAGCGCAGGTGACGGTGGCGCCCTCCCAGTGCCGGAGGTTGACCGCGGCGATGGCGGCGGTGGTGGGGTCGGCGTCCACTGCTTTGACGCCGAGGTCGAGCCCGGCCAGAGCCATGGCATCGGCGCCCAGCCCACACCCGAGGTCGTGCACGACGCGCAGGTCGACGGCGGCATACCGATGGGCGTGCCGGGCCGCGAGCGGGAGGCGGGTGGACTGCTCGAGGCCATCGGGGGTGAAGAGCATGCCCTGGGCGAACTCACCGAACTTCTCCACGGCCCGGGACCGCAGCCGCGACTGGGTCAGGGCGGCTGCCACGAGGTCGGGGTCGTAGCCGGCGGCCCGCAACTGCTGCTGCAGGCCGAGTGAGGCGGCCTCGTCATAGGGGGGCAGTGAGCGCAGCAGGGCCCAGCCCTCGCCGGTCGCGAGTCGCTTCACCATGGCCGGATCCATGCCGACATCCTCGCAGTCGACGACCGCAACGAGGCCTCTCGGGGTGGCGCCGCAGCGCCCCAGTCCACGCCGAGACGACCCGGGCGGTAGGCCGTTCGAGGCACGTTTTGTGCTCAGCGCCCCCATGCGTCTGGCACTCGACTTGACCGAGTGCTAACTCCGAACCTAGATTCTTCTTGTTGGCACTCTCACCTCGATAGTGCCAGCAGGCTCCGAGAAGTTGGTCGACCCCGCGACGGCGGCCCACCTCGACGAGACACAGTCCATAGTCCAATTTCGACTGTCCCGAAGGGAAGGTCACCACCGTGTCGGTTTCCATCAAGCCGCTCGAAGACCGCATCGTCGTCAAGTCCCTCGAGGCCGAGCAGACCACCGCGTCCGGCCTCGTGATCCCCGACACTGCCAAGGAGAAGCCCCAGGAGGGCGAGGTCCTGGCCGTCGGCCCCGGCCGCTGGAACGAGGACGGCGACGAGCGCGTCCCGCTCGACATCAGCGTCGGCGACAAGGTCATCTACAGCAAGTACGGCGGCACCGAGGTCAAGTACGGCGGCGAGGAGCTATTGATCCTCAGCGCCCGCGACGTCCTCGCCATCGTCGGCTGAGCACATCACGACGAATGCCGTGAACGCACCCCGGTGAGCCCCAGCCGGGGACTCGCCGGGGTGCGTCTCGTTCAGCCAGCAGCACGCAGCACTGTTATCAGCACCACCACGAACGTCATCCGAGCCAAAGGAACACCATGGCCAAGCAGTTGGAGTTTGACGACTCCGCCCGCAAGTCGCTCGAGCGCGGCGTCGACGCGCTCGCCAACGCCGTCAAGGTGACGCTCGGCCCGAAGGGCCGCAACGTCGTCATCGACAAGAAGTGGGGCGCCCCCACGATCACCAACGACGGCGTCACCATCGCCCGCGAGATCGAGCTGGAGGATCCCTACGAGAACCTCGGCGCGCAGCTCGCGAAGGAGGTCGCGACCAAGACCAACGACGTTGCCGGAGACGGCACGACGACGGCCACCGTCCTCGCCCAGGCGATGGTCAAGGAAGGCCTGCGCAACGTCGCGGCCGGCGCCGCTCCGGCTGCGCTCAAGCGCGGCATCGACAAGGCCGTCAGCGCGATCAACGACCAGCTCCTCAAGATCGCGCGGGAGCTCGACGGCAAGTCCGAGATCTCCTCGGTCGCGACGCTCTCGGCCCAGGACTCGGTCCTCGGCGACCTGATCGGCGAGGCCTTCGACAAGGTCGGCAAGGACGGGGTCATCACCGTCGAGGAGTCCTCGACGACGCTCACCGAGCTCGAGTTCACCGAGGGCATGCAGTTCGACAAGGGCTACCTGTCGGCCTACTTCGTCACCGACACCGAGCGGATGGAGACGGTCCTCGAAGACGCCTACGTCCTGATCAACCAGGGCAAGATCAGCTCCATCGCTGACGTCCTGCCGATCCTCGAGAAGGTCGTCCAGTCGGGCAAGCCGCTGGTCATCATCGCCGAGGACGTCGACGGCGAGGCCCTCTCGACGCTGGTCGTCAACAAGATCCGCGGCACCTTCACCGTCGCCGCCGTCAAGGCGCCCGGCTTCGGCGACCGCCGCAAGGCGATGTTGCAGGACCTTGCCATCCTCACTGGTGGCCAGGTCATCGCGCCCGAGGTCGGGCTCACCCTCGAGAAGGCTGACCTCACCGTCCTGGGCCAGGCCCGCCGCGTCGTCATCACCAAGGACAACACGACGATCGTCGATGGCGCCGGCGAG
>JBDTAU010000479.1:0-4485 GCA_039924465.1 Dermatophilaceae bacterium | reverse complement strand
CTTGACGCTCGCCTCGCTCCGCAACATCCCGGAACACGTTGCGGCGCAGGAGCAGTCGACGTGGGCGCCGTTGCGGATCGGGGAAGCTCTCGCTGACAAGCGGGTGCTCGTCGTCGGCTACGGTCGGATCGGGCGGGCCATCGTGGCGCGCTTCGCGCCCTTCGAGGTGTCGATGACGGTCGTCGCGTCCCGGGCCCGCGGCGGCGATGACCTCGTCGACACGGTGCACGGGATCGATGAGTTGCCAGCCCTTGCGGAGGCGGCTGATGTCCTCGTCATCATCGTCCCGCTGGGGGAGTCGACCCGTGGTCTGGTCGACGCGCCGTTGCTCGCCCGGCTGCCCGACGGGGCACTGGTGGTCAATGTCGCCCGCGGCGGAGTCGTCGACACGGAGGCGCTCGTCGCAGCCTGCGCCTCGGGTCGGATCCGGGCGGCTCTGGATGTCACCGACCCCGAGCCGCTTCCTGCGGGCCATCCACTCTGGAGCACTCCGGGGGTCCTCATCACGCCGCACGTCGGCGGGGCGACCACGGCGATGGCGCCGCGGGCCCTGGCGCTGCTGCGTCGACAGGTCGTGGCGTTGCGAGACGGGGCGCCGCTGGCCAACGTCGTGCAGCGTTAGGCGGCGCTCTGAAGGCACCCCGCGAAGGAGTGGGGCCGCTCCGGGCCAGCTCAGCGGCATACCCCCTTGTGGGCTCGTGATGCGTCCTGAACACTATGGAGAATGACTGAGACCATCGTCGCCATCGGCACGCGTAAGGGCCTCTGGCTCGCCCGGAGTGCGGACCGTCAGCTGTGGTCCCTCGAGGGCCCCCACTTCCTCATGAGCGAGGTGGCAGCGGTCGCGATCGACACCCGGCAGGGGCGCCGGTCCGTGCTCGCGGGGGTGAAGTCGTGGCACTGGGGCCCGACCGTTCAGACGAGCGAGGACGGGGGCCGGACGTGGACCGAGAGCGCTGATCGGGCACTCTCCTTCCCCCCGGACACCGACACGGCGCTCGAGCGGGTCTGGCAACTGACCCCCGACCCCAACGACGCCGATGTGGTGTGGGCCGGCGTCGAGCCGCACGCCCTCTTCCGCAGCGCGGACCGCGGGGTCACCTACGAGCTCGTGCGTGGCCTGTGGGACCACCCGCACCGGCCCACGTGGGAGCCCGGCTTCGGTGGTGGGGCCGTGCACACCGTCATCCCGGAGCCCGGCGACCCCCAGCGCCTGCTCGTGGCGATGAGCGCCGGCGGGGTCTACCGGTCGGCTGACGCCGGCGAGACCTGGGCGCCGAGCAATCCCGGAATCCGGGCCTACTTCATGCCGGATGACGAGTACCCAGAGTTCGGCCAGTGCGTCCACAAGGTGGCTCGCGGCGTCGACGGGGAACTCTTCGCCCAGAACCACAAGGGGGTCTATCGCTCCGGCGACGGGGGGCAGACCTGGGACTCGATCGCGGCGGGGCTGCCCACGGACTTCGGCTTCACCATCCTCGCGCACCCGCGCCGCCCCGGTGTCGTGTGGAACGTCCCCGTCCAGGACGACGGCGAGCGGATCCCCCCAGGTGCGCGTCTTCAGGTCCAGCGCTCCGAGGACTCGGGCACGACGTGGCGCGAGTTGTCGGACGGCCTCCCCTCCGAGAGTTACACCTGCGTGCTGCGCGACGCGGCCGCGCTCGATGATTCCGACGCCGTCGGGCTCTATCTCGGCACCCGCAACGGCGACGTCTTCGCGTCGGTCGACGAGGGGGGCTCCTTCAGCCGAATCGCGACCCAGTTGCCCGACGTCCTGGTCGTCCGCGCCGCCCAGCTCGACTGAGAGACAAAGGATTCCGTATGCCGCTCACCCCCACTAGGGTCATCCTGCCCGGCCTTTTGCGTGACCTGGTCGGTGGCCTGGCCGAGATCGAGGTCGTCGACGACGTGGCCGGGCAGACGGTCGGGCAGGTGCTCGATCGAGCGTTCACTGAGTACCGGATCCTCGACGGCAAGGTCCGCGACGAGCGCGGCGTGATCCGACAGCACGTCAAGGTCTTCGTCAATGGCGAGGACGCCACGCGGGGTGCCGGGGTGGCGACACCGGTGCCGGCAGGGGCCCGGGTCCACATCATCAACGCGGTCTCCGGCGGATAGGGCCGACGCCGCGGGTTGCGCGACCGGACACTGCGACCGGACACTGCGGCTCCACACTGCGGCCGGCCACTGGGGTCGGATCAAGCCCGTGATGGTCATCCTGCCGCGATCCGGGTTCGGGCGCCGCCTGAAAACCTGTCTGCCGGAGGCTGACAACGTGCGCACGTAGGGGCATGCTCATCTCATGAGCACTGCCGCGAGCGAGAAGACCCTTGTCCTCATGCGCCACTCCAAGGCGGAGCAGGTTCCAGGCAAGCCGGATCATGACCGTGAACTAGCCCCGAGAGGCCGTCGAGATGCCGTGGTTGCCGGATCATGGCTCCGGGAACAGGGACTGTTGCCCGATCTGGTGATCTGCTCGACTGCGGTGCGGACCAGACAGACCTGGGACGCTGCCTGCACCGGTGGCGCGCAGAGCGAGTTCGTGGAGTTCCGCAAGAGCGTCTACACCGGCGGAGCGGGAGCCACACTGGAGTCGATCCGAGAAGACGCCGGCGACACGACCACTGTCCTGGTCATCGGTCACAACCCGACCATGGCCGAGCTGACCAGCCTGCTGGCTGACGGCGACGGGTCCTCACCAGCGCATGATGCGCTCGCAGATGGCTTCGCCACGAGCGGCCTCGCGGTGCTGCGCTACCAGGGCGACTGGGAGGACCTCGAGCCGGGCAGCTGCGACCTCGATCGCTTCCACGTCAGCCGAGGCTGACCGAACCGCTCCACGCGCCCCGCTCACGGCGGCCGACGGAGTCTGCCCGTGGGTCGATTGCGTAGGCGGCTCGGCGGTTGGGGCCGACAGAGTGCGCCCGTGGGTCGATTGCGTAGGCGACTCGGGTGTTGGGGCCGACGGAGTTTGCCCGTGGGTCGATTGCGTAGGCGGCCCGGTGGGATTTGCCGCATGCCCTGATCCACGGGCCTGTGGATAAATCGTCCGCCGGTCATACCGATTCGGTCAGCATCATCCCCATGGCCCAAGAAACGTTCCGTCCGTGGCGAGGCGCCTCGCCCCCACCCGGCATCACCGGCTGGGATCTGCGTTCGGGAAGGTTCCGCAGGTTGTTCCGCGGCGTCTATGTCGATCGAGAGGCTGCCCTGTCTGCGCGCCTCCTTGCGCTCGGCGCCTTGGTCCTGGCTCCTCCGGGTGCGGCGGCCTCGCATCACACGGCAGCACGCATCTGGGGCGGGGTCGTGCCCGATGCCCCAGATACACACATCGTGAGTCCTGGTCCGCGGACCCGGGTCGATGGGATCGCCTCGCACCGGATCAACGCGCGACACCAGGTGGTGGTCTTTCGGGGAGTGCGACTGACCGTCCCGACGCAGACCTTTCTCGATCTCGCGACGGTCCTCGATCTCGTCGAACTCGTGGTCCTCGGGGATTCCCTCGTGGCCGCGGGCAGGTTGACGACGGCGGAACTGATCCGAGCAAGCCAGAAGTACGACGGGTCAGGATGCCGACGAGCACGCCGGGCTGCCGGACTGGTTCGACCGGGGGTCGACTCTCCCATGGAGTCTCGGCTGCGGATGCTCCTCGTCCTCGCTGGTCTGCCTGAGCCTGTGGTCAACTACTGCATCGAAGACCGGTTCGGCGAAGTGCTCTATCGCTTCGACCTCAGTTATCCGGCGTTCCGGCTCATCATCGAGTACGACGGCCGGCAACACGCCGAGTCAGATGTCCAATGGGCCAAGGACATCGGTAGGCGTGAGTGGATCGACAGCAACGACTGGCGGATCGTTGTCCACGTCGCAAAGGATGTCTACCGAACGCCCGGCCGCACCTTGCGGAGAGTCACGGTTGCCATGCGGGATCGGGGAATGACTGTGCCGCGACTCAGCGAGGAGTGGCGCCGGTTCTTCCCCAGCCGGCCCGAAGACGTCGCCGAGCCGATCTGACGGTCATCGTCGTCAGGGATCGCCCGTGGGTTGATTGCGTAGGCGGCTCGGAGCTTGGGGCCGACGCGGGTCGCCCGTGGGTCGATTGCGTCGTTGGCCAGGCCACAGCGGTCCCTGCCGGGATCTCGCGGGCAGAGTGCCCGCTACGGCGGCCAGATGCGGCGCGGCTGGAAGGGGCTCAGCGGCATACGGCGCGGTCGATGTTTGAGACGGCGGGTCCACGGAGCGGACCCAGTTCTATGCTGCAGGCATGACTGAGACTCCCGACATCAAGCCCCGTAGTCGCGACGTCACGGACGGCCTCGAGAGGGCCGCCGCGAGGGGGATGCTTCGGGCCGTCGGGCTCGGGGACGACGACTGGGTCAAGCCGCAGATCGGTATCGCGAGTTCGTGGAACGAGATCACGCCGTGCAACCTCTCGCTCGACCGGCTGGCCAAGGCCGCCAAGGACGGGGTGTACTCCGCCGGCGGCTA
>JBDTAU010000478.1:0-2950 GCA_039924465.1 Dermatophilaceae bacterium | reverse complement strand
CCATGTCGGCCCCGAAGCCCGCCTCGGTGATGCAGTAGTCGCTGCCACGCATTCCGACGAGGTCGGCCAGGATCGAGGAGGTGCCCGTCGCGATGTTGCCGAACGGCCCGCAATGGATGATCGCCGGCCCACCCTCCAGGGTCTGGAGCAGGTTGGGCTTGAGCGCGTCCTTGAGGATGGTCGCCATCGCTCCGGCCGCGCCGAGGTCGTCGGCGCTGACGCTCCTGCCGTCGGTGGTGTAGCCGACGACGATGCGTCCGAGGCGCAGTCGCAGGTCATCGAGTGAGGTCGCGAGGGTCATCAGGACCATGACCTCGCTCGCGGCGGTGATGTCGAAGCCGGTCTGGCGGGTCACCCCGTCCTTGCGGGCGCCGAGCCCGATGACGATGTCCCGCAGCGCCCGGTCGTTGACGTCGAGGACCCGTCGCCAGGTGATGTTGCGGACATCGATACCAAGAGCGTTGCCGTGGTGCAGGTGGTTGTCGATCATCGCGGCGAGCAGGTTGTGGGCAGCGGTGATGGCATGGAAGTCGCCGGTGAGGTGCAGGTTGAGCCGCTCCATCGGCACCACCTGGCTGTAGCCGCCGCCGGCTGCGCCACCCTTGATGCCGAAGGTCGGTCCCATTGACGGCTGCCGCAGCGCGACCACCGCTCGTTTGCCCTGTCGCATCAGCCCCTGGGCGAGGCCCACGGCGGTCGTGGTCTTCCCCTCGCCGAGAGGCGTCGGCGTGATGGCCGTGACGACGACGTACTTGGCCCGATGCTGCTCGACCGCATCATCGAGGACGCCGAGGTCGATCTTGGCGACGTCCCGGCCATAGGGCTCGAGGTGAGCGGGAGTGATGTCCAACAGATCGGCGATCTCGTCCATCGGTCGCAGGTTTGCCGCGTGTGCGATGTCGAGGTCTCGGGGGAGAGGTGTCCTCATGCCCTGATCCAACCCTGCCCGGCCGCCTCGGACAATCACTTCCGGCCGAATGACGGCAAAATCACTCGGCGAGCCTGCGGTGGGGGCTGGGTGAGGTGGGGCTCGGTGCGGTGGGGGGCTGGGGACAGGAGAGTCGGGCCGGTGTCGGATCGGCATACCCTGAGGCAATGGCCTCCCGACCCCCACTCGACGACCTCCTCCATGCCGCCGTGTCGGGGGTGCACGGTGTTGAACGGCCGGGCCAGGTCCAGATGGCCAAGGCCGTGGCGCACGCCATCGAGGCTGATGAGCACCTGCTCGTCCAGGCGGGGACGGGCACCGGCAAGTCGCTCGCCTACCTCGTGCCGGCGGTCGCCCATGCCTTCGGCGCGGGGCAACCGTCCGTCGTCGCCACCGCGACCCTGGCGCTGCAGGCCCAGATCGTGGACCGGGACATGCCCCGGGTCGCCGATGCGTTGGCGCCGCTTCTCGGGCGGCGCCCCACGTATGCCCTCGTGAAGGGGCGACGCAACTACGTCTGCCTGAACAAGCTCCAGGGCGGGTTCCCCGACGAAGAGGACAGCTTGCTCAGCGTCGGACAGGTCGACACCTCAGCGGGGTGGCTCGGCAAGGAGGTGGTGCGGCTGCGCGAATGGGCCGATGCCACCGACTCCGGCGACCGTGACGAGCTGGTCCCCGGCGTCTCCGAGCGGGCCTGGCGGCAGGTGTCGGTCTCGGCGCACGAGTGCCTGGGCAGCAGGTGCCCGCTCGTCACGGAGTGCTTCGTGGAGCGGGCGCGCGAGGCCGCCAAGGAGGTCGACGTCATCGTGACAAACCACTCCTTCATGGCCATCGACAGTTTCGAGGGCCGCCAGATGCTCCCCGAGCACGACGTGCTGGTCATCGACGAGGCGCACGAGCTCGTCGACCGGGTCACCGCGACCATCACCGACGAGCTCACCGGGTCGATGGTCCTGACGGCGGCCAAGCGGGCCGGCCGGCTCTCCGAGAATACCAAGGGACTCGAGGAGGCCGGCGAATTCCTGGCCGCAGCCCTGGAACCGCTCGATGAGGGGCGGCTGCTGGGTGTCCCTGACGCCGTCGGGCTGGCGCTGGCCCGGATCCGGGACACTGCACGCCTGGTGCAGAGCGACCTCAAGCCAGCTCCGGGGGAGGACGGCGATGGCAGCCGACAGGTCGCGCGTGCCGCGGTCGACGAGGTACATGAGAATGCGGAGCGGATCCTTGAGGGCCGCGAGCTGGACGTCGTCTGGTTGAGCCAGGACCCCCGACGAGGGCCGGTGCTGAGGGTCGCCCCGATGAGCGTGTCGATGCTCGTGCGCGACAAGATTTTTGCCGACCGCACCGTCGTGCTGACCTCCGCGACCCTCGAGCTCGGCGGCAGCTTCGACGCCGTCGCGGGGACGATCGGGCTGCGCGGCGAGGGTGCCCCGGCCTGGCAGGGACTCGACGTCGGCAGCCCGTTCGACTACCCGAAGCAGGCCATCGCCTACGTCGCTTCCCACCTTCCGCCTCCGGGCCGGGACGGCGCGAGTGACGAGAGCCTCGACGAGATCGAAGCCCTCGTCCGGGCAGCCGGTGGCCGCACCCTCGGCCTCTTCTCCTCGATGCGGGCGGCGCAGAACGCGGCGGAGGTGATGCGGGCCCGGTTCGGTGACGACCTCCCGGTCCTGTGCCAGGGGGAGGACCAGATCTCAACCCTGGTGCGCCAATTCGCCCGCGAGCCGCGCACCTGCCTCTTCGGCACCCTGACCCTCTGGCAGGGCGTCGATGTGCCCGGCTCATCCTGCCAACTGGTCATCATCGACCGAATTCCCTTCCCCCGCCCTGACGACCCGCTCGCCTCCGCCCGTGCCCAGGCCATCGCGCGGATGGGGGGCAACGGGTTCATGGCAGTGTCGGCGACCCACGCGGCCCTGCGTCTCGCGCAGGGCGCGGGACGCCTGGTGCGCCGGTCCGACGATCGAGGCGTCGTGGCCTTCCTCGACTCGCGGATGATGACTGCTCGCTACGCGGGCTTCC
>JBDTAU010000477.1:0-2951 GCA_039924465.1 Dermatophilaceae bacterium | reverse complement strand
CACGCAGCCGACTACCTGTCAGGAGTGATCACCGAATGAGCGAGTTCAACCCGCCACCCGTCGGCAACGCTGAGGGCATGCCCCAGGGCAACGCCGAGCACACGGCCCAGGCCAACGCCGAGGGCGTGGTCGGGGGCATCGCAGTGGGCATCGTGATGGGCAGCGACAGCGACTGGCCCGTCATGCGGGCGGCGTCGCAGGCTCTCGACGAGTTCGGGATCTCCCACGAGGTCGACGTCGTCTCGGCGCACCGGATGCCGGATGAGATGATCGCCTACGGCCGCGCGGCAGCCCGCCGCGGGCTGCGGGTCATCATCGCCGGTGCCGGGGGAGCGGCGCACCTGCCCGGGATGCTCGCAGCGGTCACCCCGCTGCCGGTCATCGGCGTCCCGGTGCCGCTGCGCTACCTCGACGGGATGGACTCGCTCCTGTCGATCGTGCAGATGCCGGCCGGGGTGCCGGTCGCGACCGTGTCGATCGGTGGGGCCCGCAACGCCGGCCTGCTCGCGGCCCGGATCATCGGCGCCGGTGAGGGCGATCTGGCCACTGCGGTCGCCGCGCAGATGGTCGACTTCCAGGCTGCGCTGCGCGACCAGGCGCAGGCCAAGGGCACCGCTCTGCGCGAGCAGGTCGCCCGGGGCGACGCCCCCGCATCCTGATCCCTGCATCCTCAAACACCTGCACCTCACCCGCTGCATCCTCAAACCTCGCATCCTCAAACCTCGCATCCTCAACCGAGGTGCCGAAGCGCCAGCCCGGCCCTGGACAGTGCAGCGCCGAGCCACACCACCCGAGCGCGAAAAACACCGAACGCCGGGCAACTCGGCTGGTCATGACCAACTGGAGTTGCCCGGCGCTCGATGTTCTGCTCAATAGCGTCCGGTCGGGGCCTGTCCCAGGCGGATGACGCGTCAGAGGAGGGGGGACAGGCCCGACCGACCGGGGCCGATCAGTACCAGTGCTTCCGGCCACCGATCGCGCGGCCGGTGGCGCCGAGGACGAACAGCACGGCGCCGATGACGAGCAGGATGATACCGATCGTGGTGAGGATGCTGATCTTGGCGAAGATGCCGATCAGCAAGAGGATCAGTCCGAGGACGATCATGTTGAGTCTCCTTTAAAGAGGGGATCCCGAGGGTTCTCTATGCCCTACCCTTTGTAGCGCATCGGGAAACCGAGGTGTGGGATGCGGTCTGCGCAACCTTCTCGATACCGGCCAGTAGTCTGCCCGTCCCCAGCGATCCGCGCAAGTCGGCGGCCCCGGGAAGCCGGCTCGGCGGCATACGGCCTGCGGTTGCTCGATTAGGGCGGCGCTTCGGCCGCTGTTACGCTGGAAACGCCGTCTGATCGGCCGCGGATCGATAGCGCCCAGGTGAACCTGCCCTGGAGCACCGCGCAACGAGTGAAGAAAAGGAGTCGGTCATCCATGCCTTTGGAGCCTGACGTCAAGCAGAAGATCATGACCGAGTACGCCACGAGCGAGGGCGACACCGGCTCCCCCGAGGTGCAGATCGCGATGCTCACCCAGCGCATCCTCGATCTCACCGAGCACTCGCGCGCCCACAAGCACGACCACCACAGCCGTCGTGGCCTGCTCCTGCTCGTCGGTCGGCGCAAGCGCATGCTGCGCTACCTGCAGTCCACCGACATCGAGCGCTACCGCGCGCTGATCAAGCGCCTCGGCCTGCGTCGATGAACTCCTGACGGAAGGCGGTCCCCGCACCACGCGGCGACCGCCTTCTGTCATAGGTGCACGCCACCTCCAACTGCACAGCGAAAGCACCACCCCCGAGAACTTCCGCCCACACCCGTGGTCGGAGCCGGAATCGCTTCCGGCATGAAGAAACCCGGCACACAACGACGATGTGCCAGGGCACTTATGGAATAAAAGAAAGCGAGGGCCCACATGGAGGGTCCAGACATCACCTTCGCCGAAGCCGTCATCGACAATGGCTCCTTCGGCACCCGCACCGTCCGGTTCGAGACCGGACGCCTGGCCCAGCAGGCCGGAGGAGCGGTCGTCGCCTACCTGGATGACGACACCGTGCTCCTGTCCACCACGTCCGCCGGCAAGCAGCCGAAGGACCACTTCGACTTCTTCCCCCTGACGGTCGACGTCGAGGAGCGGATGTACGCGATCGGCAAGATCCCCGGCAGCTTCTTCCGCCGCGAGGGTCGCCCGAGCACGGACGCCGTCCTCACCTGTCGCCTCATCGACCGCCCGCTGCGCCCGACCTTCAAGAAGGGTCTGCGCAACGAGGTCCAGGTCGTCATCTCCGTGTGGTCGCTCAACCCCGACCACCAGTACGACGTGCTCGCGATCAACGCGGCGAGCGCCTCCACGCAGATCTCCGGTCTGCCCTTCTCCGGCCCGATCGGTGGCGTGCGTGTCTCGCTCATCGACGGCCAGTGGATCGCCTTCCCCAACTTCTCCGACAGCGAGAAGTCGGTCTTCGACATGGTCGTCGCCGGCCGGGCCGTCACCAACAAGGACGGCAGCGACGACGTCGCCATCATGATGGTCGAGGCCGAGTCCACCGACGCGACCTGGGACCTGGTCACGGTCCAGGGCAAGACCGCCCCGACCGAAGAGGTCGTTTCCGAGGGCCTCGAGGCCTCCAAGAAGTTCATCAAGGTCCTCTGCGAGGCGCAGGCCCAGCTCGCGGCCAAGGCCGCCAAGCCGGTCCAGGACTTCCCGATCTTCCTCGACTACGAGGACGACGCGTATGCCGCTGTCGAGGCCTCCGTCTCCGAGCAGACTGCCGCTGCCCTGACCATCGCCGGCAAGGCCGAGCGCGAGAGCAAGCTCGACGAGATCAAGGCTGGCGTCAAGGGCGAGCTCGCTGCGTCGTTCGAGGGGCGCGACAAGGAGATCTCCGCCGCCTTCCGTGCGGTGCAGAAGAAGCTCATCCGTGAGCGCATCCTGCGCGACCACGTCCGCATCGACGGCC
>JBDTAU010000476.1:0-5190 GCA_039924465.1 Dermatophilaceae bacterium | reverse complement strand
GTGGTCCTCGATTCCGTTCGTCGGGTCTGTCAGTAGTCGTCCGGGTAGGGCACCAGAGCGAGCGGCGCGCTGGGCTCGGGCGCCTCGGTGTAGGTGTCGAGAAGGCTGCCGAGCCGCGCCTTCACCTCTCCGACCGCGTTGTGGGAGGACGCCTGGAACAACAGCTCCACCTCGGCGTCGAAGTCCGGACCGACGGGGGCGGACAAGCTGCTGTAGATCCGCGGGTGGGCGGTGGGGACTCGGTTCTCGGTGACGGAGAACAGTGCCTCGTGCAGCTTCTCCCCCGGGCGCAACCCGGTGAACCGGATCCGGGCCTCGGGCAGGAGCAGCTGGCGGGCGTAGTTCGCGACGAGGTCGACGATGCGGACCGGCTCACCCATGTCGAGCACGAACGTCTCGCCTCCAGCCGCGAGATGCGCTGCCTCGAGGACGAGGCCCACCGCCTCCTCGATCGTCATGAAGAAGCGGGTCACGTCGGGGTGGGTCACCGTGATCGGCTCGTCGTTGCGCATCTGCTCGCCCAGGATGGCCAGCAGCGAGCCGCGGCTGCCGAGGACGTTGCCGAAGCGGACCGCTGCGACGATCGTCCCCTCGGTGTGGATCGACTTGACGACCTGCTCGGCCAGCTGCTTGGTCGCACCGAGCACGGAGGTCGGGTCGGCAGCCTTGTCCGTCGAGATGAGCACGAACCTGCCCACTCCCGCGGCCACCGCCGCCTGCACGACGTTGCGGGTGCCGATGACGTTGGACTTGACGCCCTCGCAGGGGTGCCGCTCCAGCATGGGCAGGTGCTTGAGGGCAGCTGCGTGGAAGACGATGTCCGGGCGGACGTCGGCCATGATCTGGTGCATTCGCGCCGCATCGCGGATGTCCGCCACGACCAGGTCGTCGGAGTCGAGCAGCGCCTCCCCCGTCAGTTCGAGTTGGAGCCGGTGCAGGTTGGACTCGTCGTGGTCGAGCATGATCAGCCGCTCAGGCCTGAAGCCCTGCACCTGCCGACAGAGTTCGCTACCGATCGAGCCACCGGCGCCGGTGATGAGCACTCGGGCGCCGGTGATGATCTCCTCGAGCTCGGGTGAGACGACATGCATTTCAGAGCGGCCGATCAGCGCCCCGACCTCCAGAGAGCGCAAGTCGGTGCCGACCACGTCGCGCTGCAGCACCGAGACGAAGGAAGGAAGGTGCCGGACGCTCGCTCCGGCCCGGGCTGCCGTCGTGGCAAGGCGGCGCACGTCCGCGGCGTCCAGACCTGGGATCGCGAGGAGCACGACGTCCGCCCGCTGCGTGGTGGCCACCGAGAGCAGGTCCGCGAGGGTGCCCAGGACCGGCAGGCGTCGCACGACGCGCCGCCTGGTGTCGTCATCGAGGAATCCGATCGGCGCGAGGCCGAAGTCCTCCACACGTTCCAGGTCGCGGGCCAACGCCCGCCCAGCCTCGCCGGCCCCGACGATCAGCGTGCGCAACCCGCGCTGCATGCTTGGGACGAAGCCGATGTCACTCGGATTCCAGGTGTACTGCAGTGCGGTGCTCATCAGTGTCCTTCCATCTCGGCGAGCGCAGCACAGACCACGTCCACCTCGTCATCAGTGATCATCTGGTCCATGGGCAGGGAGAGGGTCTGCTCGAATACCTCATCAGCGCCGGGGAACCCGGCCACGGGCATGACGCACTCGTGGCGGTACCACGTCAGGTGATGCACCGGGATGAAGTGCACGGACGTGCCGATCCCCCGCTCCCGGAGTTGGTCACTGAGCCGATCGCGACTCAGCCCGTAGTCAGGAAGGACGTGAACGGCATACAGGTGCCAGGCGTGCCGTCCAGAGCGGGGCCGGGCGGGGAGGGCCAGCCCCGGGATGAGCGCCAGCCCGCTGTCGTAGCGCTCCGCAACCTGGGCGCGGTGTGCCTGCATCTCGTCAAAGTGCCGCAGTTGGGCCCGCCCGATCGCAGCCTGGATGTCGGTCATGTTGGCCTTGAGACCATCCGTCTGCACGTCATAGCGCCAGCCGCCGCCGGGCAGGTAGCGGCGCCACGCGTCCTTGGACATGCCGTGCAATCGGCTGACCCGCAGGCGGTCCGCGAGTTCCGCGTCATCAGTCGTGATCATGCCGCCCTCACCGATGGGGAGGTTCTTGGTCGCGTAGAAGCTGAAGCAGGTCGCCCGTGAGATCGTCCCGACACGGGTGCCCCCGACGGTGCTGCCCAAGGCATGAGCGGCGTCCTCGATGACGTGATCCAGATCGACGCCAGCCGCCTCCGCGATGGCCGCCACGTCCGTGGCCAGCCCGGCCAGGTGGACGACGACGAGGGCATCCACCCCGCCGGCATCCCTCGCTGCGGTGGCCACCGTCTCCGGGGTGGGCATCCCGGTGTGGGGGTCGACGTCAGCCAGGACCGGGACCATCCCGGCATGGCAGATGGCCCCGGCCGCGCCGCAGAAGGTCATCGTCGACATGAGTACTTTTGAGCCGTGCGGCAGGTCCAGGGCCGACAGGCACAACTCGAGGGCTGCCGTGCAGGAACTCACCGCGATCGCGTGGGCGGCCCCCACGTACCCGGCCAGCTCGCGCTCGAAGTCCACCACCTGGGCACCTGACGTGACCCATCCGGACGCGAGCACCTCCAGCACCGCCTGACCGGCCTCAGAACAGATCTGGGTGCGGGTGAACGGGATGCTGCGCACCTCGACCTCGGGCAACCGAGCGAGTTCAACCATGGTCAGGCTCCTTCTCTGTCATGAGGGCTACCGCGGCTGGAGCCGAGTGGACGTGACACTTGCGCAGAATGCTGCGGACATGGGTGCGGACCGTGTTCGGGGACAGCCCCAGGAAGTCGCTGATCTCGGTGCGGCTCAGCCCTGCGGCCAGTGCCTGCAGCACGGCGGTCTCACGTTCGGTCAGGTGCCGGGTCTCCTCGACCCAGCGGGGCGGCTCGGGCCGGGACGAGAGCTGGGTCTGGATCTGGTCCGTCGGCAGGTGGCTCTCGCCACGGGCCACGGCGCGCAGGGCAGCCAGCAAGGCGTCCAGTCCATCCGCGCGGCTCACCCAGCCGCGGACACCGAGTTGGATGGCCTCGATCATGCCGACGCTCTCGTGCGCGTCGGCCAACATCACGATGGGCAGGTCGCTCCGCAGGCGCAGCATCTCGTCCGCGAGCTCGATCCCACCCGTCTCGAGCGCGTGTGCCAGGAGCACGACGTCGCAGGACAGGTTCGCCACGCAGTCGAGGGCCTCGGTGGCACTCGTCGCGGTGCCTGCGAGCCAGAGGTCGTGCTCCTCGGCGACGTACAGCGTCACGGCGTCCACGAACCCTTGGTGGTCGTCAACGACGAGGATGCCCGTTCGGCTGGTCATAGGATCACGGTGCCCGGAGTTACGCCTGCTCGGATCCCCTCGCGGCAGGACCTCGTGCTACAGCAATCGACCTACCCCCGGTTGCGCACGTGCGCTGGCCAGATGTCATCGGACCCGTGCGCCGCGATGAGCGCAGCTGCCTGGAGCCGCGAGTGGACACCGAGTTTGGTCAGCACATTCTGCACGTGGGTCCGGGCGGTGCTGTTCTGCACCCCGAGGACGCCCGCGATCTCAGTCGTCGAGTAGCCATCGATGATGCACCTCAGCACCTGCCACTCCCGTTCAGTGAGGAAGGAGAGCACCCAGAGCGGGTCGTGGCGTTGGTCCTTGCTCCGCAGGGCTGCCTGAAGGAGGGCCGGCTCGACCGCCAGGTGCCCCTCCATCGCCAACGCCATCAACTCGACGAGACGGTGAAGCGGGGCGTCCTTGCGCACGAATCCTGCCGCCCCTGACTCGATGGCCGCCACCACCACCGCTGGCGACAGGTCGGCCGAGAGCAGGAGCACCTTGGTGACCGGGGAGGCCTCTCGCAGGCGCGGGATGGCCGGCAGACTCGAGCCATCCGGGAAGTTCACATCGAGCAGGCACACGTCAGGGCGCTGCTGTGCGACGACCTCCACGGCGTCGTCCGGATTTGTGGCGGTACCGACCACTTCGTGGCCGCGGTCGGCCAGCGCGATCTGCATCGCCTCGAGCAGGATCGCGTGGTCGTCACAGATCACCACCCTCATCCAGCAGCCAGCTGTGACTGGGCACGTTGGAGGCGGATCTCAGCGACCGCACCCGCGCTCGAGCCGGGGTAGAGCCGGAACGCACCGTCGCAGGCAGCAACCATCGCCCGGGTCGTGGTCAGCCCGAGGGAGGTGCGCGACGCGATCCGGCCGGGCCCGGGACCATTGTCGATGACACTCACGTCGACGCTGCCGGTCGCAAGATCCTCGGTCACCCGCACCACGACGGTGCCGTCCGGGCCTGCTGCCCGGATCGCATTGTCCAGGATGCAGCTCAGCGCCCGCGCGAGCGCCACGGGCCGGGCCCAAGCTCTGATCTCGGGTGCGGCTTCGACAGCGAACTCGCAGGTCGTGGACAACGCTGACAGCCCGCCGACCAGATCCGCCACTGCGGAGACATCAACGATGTCGAACTCGTCGTGACCACCCTCATCGAGCGCTGCCTCCACCAAGCTTGCCATCCAGTTTGCCTGCGCACCAATCACTTTCATCCGGTGATCCGACTGGTCCCCAAGACCTTGCGTCAGGGCGAGGATCACCGCTACCGGTCCCCGCAGGTCATGGAGCAGTGCACGAATCGTGTCAAAGTGCCCCTGCGTCCCCGGACGATCCTCCGTCAACGCCAAAATGTCCATCTGCCGTGTCCTCCCCAGTACAGCCAGTGGACGCGCCCAATCGCGTCTTTGAACTGGCTGCCCCCGCATCCAGCTCCTCAAAGAGGGGCCAAGAGAAGCGTACGCACGCGCGTCCCCCAGTGGTAGCGATATACAGAAACTGCCACACAAGTCCGACCCGCCCCGCTGGGCAGCTCAGCTGAGTAGTCGACGCAGCGCCGCAGTGGCCCCGCGCAGGTAGCGCTCCACCACCTCGCGCTGCTCGTCCTCGAGACCGTTATCGAGCGCGGCCAGGCCCTCGAACATCGGCCGCATCCGCGACATCACCTCGGTGCGCCCTGACTCGGTGATGACGACTTCAGTGCGTCTGCCGTCGCCGGGGTGCGCTCGACGCTCCGCGTGGCCGTGACCGCACAGTCGATCGACGACCCCCGACGCTGCTGCCGACGTGACCCCGAGGTGCTTGGCGAGTTCGACCGGGCCCATCGGGCCACC
>JBDTAU010000475.1:0-3245 GCA_039924465.1 Dermatophilaceae bacterium | reverse complement strand
GCTGCCGACCACGTGGTCGGGAACGCCCCGTCTGTAGCGAAACCACTCACGCGGTGTCGATGTATGACGTGTGCAGGTAGGTATGGACTGCATCCTCCGGAACCCGGAAGGACCGCCCGACTCGAATGGCTGGCAGATCGCCAGAGTGGACGAGCCGATACACCGTCATCTTGGACACGCGCATGATCGAGGCGACCTCGGCGACGGTCAGAAACCGCACCTCGGCGAGCTTGCGCTCATTCGTCATGTGAAACCCCGATCTCTACGGACACCTGAATGTCGCCGGCTTCCCCTCCGGCGAAACGGCACTCAGGCACCCCTAAACCTTAGGGGCTGATGTGACTGGAGGGGAAGCAGCAGATCAAAGATCCTCGAGAACGCAAGCCGACACGCCGGGCTTTCCCGATCTGTCAGGGGGCGAGTCGATGAAGGTCGCGCGGGAACAACGCCACCTCGCGGATGTTCTGCGCCCCGACCAGCCGCCCGACCCAGCGCTCCAGCCCGATCGCGAAGCCACCATGCGGTGGCATCCCGTGCTCGAAGGCGTCGAGGTAGCCGCGTAGCAGCGCCGGGTCGGTCCCGGTCCGCCGCAGTGCCGCGGCATAGTCACTCGGCCGGTGCAGTCGCTGGCCCCCGGTCGTCAACTCGAGCCCCCGGAACAGCAGGTCAAAGCTGTTGGAGTAGCGCCCGACCTCGCGACGCGGGTCGTTCGAGGGGCAGTCGGGGGGCGGAGGCCCTTGAGGGGCTGTGTAGAACGGTCGTTTGCTCATCGGATACCCCTCCACTGCAAGGAAGTCCGAGCCGTATGCCGTTGACGCCCACTCGCTCAGCGCCCGCTCGTGCGCGGGGCTGAGGTCGGGCTCGTCCGGGTCCGCTCCCACCTGCGCGAGCGCGTCACGGAAGTGGATGATCGGGAACTCCTCCGGCACCTCGGGAACCTGGACGCCGAGGAGCGAAGCGGCGTCAGCGGCATACGTCCTGATCCCTTCGACCATCCCGGCGATCGCGGCGCGGAGCACGACGAGGACGTCGCGGTGGTCGCGGATGAAGCCGAGTTCCGCGTCGAGGGAGGTGTACTGGGCCAAGTGGCGCACGGTGTCGTGCGGCTCCGCCCGGAAGACGGGGCCGACCTCGAAGACTCGCTCGAACACGCCCACCAGCATCTGCTTGTAGAGCTGCGGGGACTGCGCGAGATACGCCGTCTCGCCGAAGTAGTCGACGGCGAAGACGTTGGCTCCGGACTCCGTCGCGGTCCCAACCAGCTTGGGCGTCGCGATCTCGGTGAAGTCCACCTCGCTGAGGGCAGAGCGGAACCCACGCATCGAGGCGCTGGCCAGTTGCCAGGTCGCCCGGTGGCGGGGGTGGCGCAAGGTCACCGCAGCATGGTCCAGGTGCGTGGGCAGGCCGGCCCCGAAGGTCGGGCGCCAGAGCTCCACCGGCGGCGGGACCGCAGGCTCGGTCAGCGGCGTGATGGTCGGGTCCACCAGCTCCGCTCCCCCGGTCGCCGACTCGTGGTGCCGGACCGTGCCGGCCACCTCGATGACGGTCTCCTCGGGCAAGCCCTGAAGCTGGTCGATCGTGGCGGCATCCTTCACCACGACCTGCGCGAGACCGGATCGGTCACGCAGGACCAGGAAGGTCACGCTCGAGAGCACGCGACGACGGTGGACCCACCCGCTCAGGGTCGCTGGCTTGCCGTCCGCGAGGGCTGCGAGGTCGTGCGCAAGGGTGCGCCGGGTTGGTCGAACGTCGTGGCGCGCGATCGGTTTTTGGGTGGGTTGCATGTCTTCGCCTCCTGGGTACGTGCCCCGGAGGTGTGGGCGATGGGGAGTGTCGCTGTGCCACCACACCTTCGCCGACGCGAGATTGCGTCGGCCTCTGCTCGTGCTCGGCTCAGGATCGTCAGGCCCGTCAACGCCGTGCCGGTCAGGCTACAGCCTCTCCGGCGCCGGGCGCTCGCGGCAGACAGCTGGCCACACCGAGCCTGTGTGCAGCCGGCGCCCCCAGAAGGGCATCCCCTGCACACAGCGCGCGGGAAAGTCGGTCAGTCGAATCCCTTGTTCGACTGACCCGAATCGGGCCTCCGGGCCTCGCTCGTTCCTCGCTCGTGTCCTCAGCCCTAACCTTCTGCCCGATCTCCTCGGCGCTCCGGTCCTCCCTCGCTAGCGCTCAGTCGATCCTCACGCCGTCGTCGATCAGGCACGGTCAGTCGAAGTACACATCCAGCCCATTCAGCGGGAAGACCGCCTGCCGGGTCGCCATGATCGCCCGGTCGGTGGAGCTGCCCGGGTCGAAGCCCATGTCCCAGGAGCGCCACCAGATCGGGCCGTCCGCAGCGTCGAGGTCGCCCATCCGGCTCGGTCCGGGTCGGCCTGTGACGTGCTGGACGTGCTCACGCCACTCCTCCGGCACCGAGGTCGAGGTCTTGATCGGCGCGTGCGCGGCAATTGCTGTCAGATGCGTCCAGGACCGTGGGACGACGTCGACGACCTCGTAGCCGCCGCCACCGAGGGCGACCCACTTGCCGCCGCAGACCTCGTGCGCCAGCCGATGCAGCGAGTCGGCTGCGGCCCGCTGGGCATCGACGCTGATCGCGAAGTGGGCGAGCGGGTCCTCGGCGTGGGTGTCGCAGCCGTGCTGGGTCACGAGCACGTCGGGTCGGAAGGCCCGGGTCATCGGCATCACGGTCGCGTGGATCGCCCGCAACCAGTCGGAGTCCCCCAGCCCCGGGGGCAGGGCCACGTTGACGACCGACCCGGTCGCCTCCGGGCCACCGATGTCAGCGGGCCACCCCGTGCCCGGGAAGAGCGCCCGGCCGGTCTCGTGAATCGAGATGGTCAACACCCGGGGGTCGTCCCAGAAGATCCGCTCGACCCCGTCGCCGTGGTGCACATCGATGTCGACGTAGACGACCTTCCTCGCGCCGTTCTCCAGCAGCCACTTGATGCCGACCCCGGCGTCGTTGTAGATGCAGAAGCCGGACGCCGAGCCGGGCATCGCGTGGTGCAGGCCACCGGTGAAGTTCACGGCGTGCTCCGCCTCGCCCTCCCACACCGCGCGGCAGCTCTCGAGGGTCCCGGTCACGACCCGGGCGCTCGCCTCGTGGATGCCCTTGAACGCCGGGTCGTCCTCGGTCCCGAGCCCGAAGGCGGGGTCGGCGTTGTCCGGATCGATCGAGGCGGCGTGCACGGCGGCGATGTAGTCCGCGTCGTGCACCGTCGCGAGCACCTCGTCGGATGCTGGAT
>JBDTAU010000474.1:0-3178 GCA_039924465.1 Dermatophilaceae bacterium | reverse complement strand
GCGAAGGGCTGTTGGGGTTTGGCAGCGAGAGGGCGTTTGATCCAACCCTTTTCTGGCTCTCCTGTCGCATCCGTGGGTCATTTCCGGCCGGGGAGGACGGGTCGGTGGCCTCCGAGGCTGAGTAGTGCCAGGGCGATCAGTGGTTCGGGTGAGGCCGTAGCGCTGCGAGGTCTGCAGGCCCACCATGCCCGCCATCAGCTCGTGATCGTCGGGGATCGAGCCCCACGCCATGAGCGTCGGCACGACCGGGACCCCGAGGAGCTCGGCGAATTCGACGAGCTTGTCGGAGGCGTCGGCGTTGATGATCCCGCCCCCGGCGACGATGACCGGGTGCTCGGACTCGGCGAGCATGGTGAGCGCCGCCTCGACCTGGGCGCGGCTGGCCGTGGGCTTGGCCACCGGCAGCGGCTCGTAGAGCTCGATGTCGAACTCGATCTCGGCGAGCTGGACGTCGATCGGCAGGTCGATGAGGACCGGGCCGGGCCGCGATGAGCGCATCAGCTGGAACGCCTTGGCGAAGGTGCCCGGGACCTGGGCGGGCTCGAGGACGGTGATGGACCACTTGGTGACCGGCTTGGAGATCGACTCGATGTCGACGGCCTGGAAGTCTTCCTTGTGCAGCTTGGCCACGGGCGCCTGCCCGGTGATGCAGAGGATCGGGATCGAGTCAGCGGAGGCGGCATACAGGCCGGTGATCATGTCGGTGCCCGCCGGGCCGGACGTGCCGAGGCAGATCCCGATGTTGCCGGCCGCGGCGCGGGTGTAGCCCTCGGCCATGTGCGAGGCCGCTTCGACGTGGCGGGCGAGGACGTGCTTGATGCCTCCGTGCTTGCGCATCGCGGCATAGAGCGGGTTGATCGCGGCGCCGGGGAGACCGAACGCCTGGGTCGCCCCCTCCTTCTCGAGGATGAGGACTGCGGCGTCGACTGTACGCATACGGGCCATGGAAGTTTCCTTTGGTCGTGTCAGAAGATGGGGGTGGGTGCGCTTGGCGTGCTGGGGCGTGCCGTGGCGTGCTGTGGCGAGGGGTCAGTCGCTCAGGCGACCGGAGAGGCGCTCCACGCCGCGCAGCAGCCCGGAGTGGTCCAGGCCACCGTCACCGCTGGCCTTGGCGGAGGCCATCAACTGGGCGACGAGCGCGCCGAGGGGCACGATGACGCCGGCCTCACGGGCCGCGGCCGTGACGATGCCGAGGTCCTTGTGGTGCAACTCGATCCGGAAGCCCGGCTCGAAGGACCGGGAGAGCATGTTGCCCTTCTTCTGGTCGAGCACTTTGGAGCCGGCGAGCCCGCCACCCAGGACCTCGAGGGCGGCCTCGGTGTCGACGCCGTAGGCCTCGAGGAAGACGACGGCTTCGGAGAGCGCCTGGATGTTGGCCGCGACGATGAGCTGGTTGGCTGCCTTGACGGTCTGACCCGAGCCACTCGGGCCGACGTGGACGATCGTCTTGCCGACGGCATCGAAGACCGGGCCGGCTTCGGCGAAGTCGTCGGCGCTGCCGCCGACCATGATCGACAGAGCGGCGTTCTTGGCGCCGGCCTCGCCGCCGGAGACGGGAGCATCGAGCAGTCGGAAGCCACGCTCGGCGGCCTGCTTGCCGAGCGCGACGGTGACGTCGGGGCGGATGCTGGAGAAGTCGATGATGAGGGCGCCCGCGGTGGCGCTGTCAAAGACACCGCCCTCTCCCGCAAGGACGTCCTGCACGTCGGGTGAGTCCGGGACCATGACGCAGATGACCTCGGCGCCGCTGACGGCGTCGGCGATCGAGCCCGCGGCCCGGCCGCCGGCCGCGACGAGCGGTGCAGCCTTGTCCGGGCTGCGGTTGAAGCCGGTCACGGCATGGCCGGCATTCTGCAGGTGGACCGCCATGGGGCCACCCATGATGCCGAGTCCGATGAAGGCGATGGTGCTCATGTGGATCTCCTTGGGAGGTCGGTTCGGGTTCAGACCGTGGTGCCGCGGCGTTCGCGCGGCAGCCATTCGAGACTCTCGTCGGTGGTGGTCGTCGGCTTGTACTCAAGACCGACGTAGCCGGTGTAGCCGGCCGCAACCAGTGCGCTGAGCTGGCGGTCGAGGTCGAGCTCGCCGGTGCCGGGCTCACCGCGGCCGGGGAAGTCGGCGATCTGCACGTGGGCGACCTTGTCGGCGTGGGCCGCGATGGCGCGGTCGCCGTCGTCGCCGTTGTTGGCCAGGTGGAACAGGTCGAGCAGGAAGCCGACGTTGCCGGCGCCGGCCGCCCTGACCCGGTCGACGACGGCCACCGCGTCGGCCGCGGTGCGCAGGGGGTAGGGCTTGGGGCCACTCACCGGCTCGATGAGGACGGTCGCGCCGATGGCATCGGCTGCCGAGGCTGCGGCCAGAAGGCTGGCGGTGCCCACCTCGTCCTGCTCCTCGGGCGTCGTTCCCTCGACCCGATTGCCGTAGAGGGCGTTGAAGGCACCGGTGCCGAGTTGCTCCCCGATGCCGACGGTGACGTCGACGTTGTCGCGGAACTCGCCGGCGCGGGCCGGGATGGACAGGACGCCGCAGTCGGCGCCGGCCAGGTCACCGGCGAAGAAGTTGAGGCCGGCGAGCCGGACACCGCTGTCGCGCACGGCGGCCACGAAGGCGTCCACGTCGCGATCGGAGGGGACCGGTTGGTCCGGCCAGGGCCACCAGAACTCGATGGTGTCGAACCCAGCCGCCTTGGCAGCGGCGGGCCGCTCCAGCAGCGGCAGCTCCGTGAAGAGCATCGAGCAGTTCGCGAGATATCGCAGGTCGTGGGTGCTCATGGTCCGGGTCCTTCTTCCCTCTGGCTCGCTCAGGCCACTGGATGGTGACCGTACAAGTTTTCGTATGGTGGATCTTTATATCTGTATTGTGAAATACACGATACGTCCTGGGTAGCGCTGGGTCAACCCCAACGGGGGTGGGGATTCGTGATCGATCAGCCAGCGGGCCTCAGGTGCGGCCGGGCCCCGTCCTGCGCTGGCCCGGGGTACGGACCGGCCGAGGTACGGGCGGGCCCAGGTCCCGGTGGGCCGCTCAGCACGCACGGACGCGTGCGGAGCGCGGCCCACCCGGCCGGGCTATCCCTGCCTCAGATGTCCGGCTGGACCGGGGGAGGTGGGGTGGCCGCCGTCCGACGACTTCCCCGGACCGGGCGCTTCTCGCCCCGCAACTCGTCATCGAGGGTGTC
>JBDTAU010000473.1:0-3555 GCA_039924465.1 Dermatophilaceae bacterium | reverse complement strand
CGACACCCGCCCGGCCACCAGGTGGATCGTGCCCGCGACCGCCCCCGCTGCTGCCAGTGCGAGCACGGTCCGGGTCAGCCAGGCCCGCAGCACGGTGGCGGGGAAGTCGGCCGCGGGTGGCGCCGAGGCACTGAGTGCCGTCGCCGCGTGCGACAGGATGAGCCCGGTCCCGCCCAGGACGGACCACCACGAGAACGACGCGGCCGGCACGGCCAGCACCCACAGATAGAGCAGCACTCCCCAGTAGGCGAGCGGCCAGGCGGAGTCGGCCACCCGCACCAGCAGCACCGGGACGACGGCCAGGAGCCACACCGCCGGATCCGTCGTCCAGCCAGAGACTCCCTGCAGACCGACGATGAACAGGGCGACACCCGCTGCGGACAGCAGCACCAGCGCAAGCTGCTGCACGGACCAGAAGCGACCGAGCTCGGTGCGCAGACCGCGGGCCCCTCGACGTCGGCGCCGGGGGAGCGTGGGTCTGCGGGTGCTGAGCGCCATCACCGGATCACCGCCGGACCAGGCGCGGTGCGGACGCCCGTCGCGCGACGTCGCGCAGCACGTTGTCGAGGGAGCCGGGCCCGCGCCACGGCACGATGGGCACGCCTCGCGTCACCAACCCGTCGATCTGCGCCTGGCGCAGCAGGAGCCGGATCCGCCAGGCGAGGGACTCGTGCACGGTGCCGGGGTTGTCGATCAGGTGATCGGGGAAGGTGTCGATGACGACCGTGGTCATCCCGCGCGACGCCAACGTGTGGGTCACCGTGACCATGGTCGGGTCGATGAGTGGGGTGAGGACGAGGGTGAGTGCCATCGGGTCGATGCCCCGGATGGCCCGGTGCCCGTCATCGCGGCGCTCCGTCGCGGGGGAGATCGCCGCGAGCGTCTCGAGGACCCGGCGCAGGTGCCCGGTGCCTGATCCGACACCGAGGACGGGGACGTTGGCGGCCCCCACGGTGCGCAGGGTGAGCCGATCGCCGCTCCGGAGGAAGTGTTCGGCGATGGCGCCGGCCGCGCGAACCGTGACGTCGAGGCTGGTCGGTCGGCCGTCGACTCCCTCCCGTGGGCCCAGGTCGTTGCTGGCGTCGATGATGAGGCAGACGTGGGCGTCCTCATCCGAGTAGGTCGAGGTGACGTGCAGCCGTCCGGTGCGGGTCGAGACCGGCCAGTGGATCCGCCGGAGGCGGTCCCCGGGCTGGAAGGGGCGGATCGTGTTGAACTCGCTGCCGGACCCGGGCCGGGCCGAGCGGTTGAGGCCGACGATGCCGCGCGGGTGTGGAGTGGGGGCCTTCGCGTCGAAGACCGCCGGGACCGGCAGGGTCGTGGTCCGCAGCGGCGGCAGCTCCTCGGGCCCGACGCGGTAGGCACCCCACGGGCTCGACAGTGCGATCGCCACGGTGCCCGTGCTGTGGGCGCCCCAGCGAGTCGAGCGGATGCCGAAGGTCCCGGTCCCGCCCGCGACCCACGTCACCCCCGTCGCCGGTTTGCGCTCGACCCAGGTCGACTTGGCCAGGGTGAGCACGCCATCGAGGTGTGCGGTGTCCGGAGTGGTGCGCACCATGATCGGGACGGCTTCGCCTTCGCGCAGGGTGGTGGCGGCAAGAGTGGCCGTGGCGGTGACCGGGAGCCGTGGCTTCGCCAGTTGGCCCCAGAGGCTGGCCACCACCAGCGGTGCGACGATGACCAACACGTCGGGGCGACGCAGCAGGGCCGCCACCAGGGCTCCTCCGGCCGCGAGGAGGACCGCGCGCACGTGTGCGGCCGTCGGCTCCCACCATCCGAGGCTCACGCTGACGGTCGTGGTGCCCGTCGTGGGGCCCCTGGTGGTGCCCGTCGTCGTGCCCGTGCCCGCCGTCCGGGGTGGCGTGGCCACCGTCAGCCTCGGCCAGCCACGTACCGGCGAACCGGGCCCGCCGCACCTGCGGGGTCTGCCGAGCCTGCCGGGTGCTGGTGGCCTGACCGGTCGGACGGCTGCGGCTCTCGGCTGGCGGGGGTGGGCACCGAGGCGAGCACCCCGGCGACGACGTTCGACCCGCTCGCGTTGCTCATCCACAACTCCGGCTTGACCGTGATCCGGTGCGCGAGCACTGCCCTCGCCACCGCCTTGACGTCCTCCGGGGTGACGTAGTCGCGGCCGGCGATGACGGCATAGGCCCGAGCGCAGAGCAACAGTCCGAGGGAGCCGCGCGGGGAGGCACCCATGAGGACGTCGCCGTGGCTGCGGGTGGCCGCGGTGAGGGCCACGCAGTAGCGTCCGATGGATTCGTCGACGCTGGTCGCCTCGATGGCTGCCTGCATCGCGAGCACGTCTTCGGGTGTGGCGAGGGTGGTCAGGGTCTGTTCTTCCTGCTGCCGCTCCATCCGATTCGACAGGATCTGCCACTCCTCCTCGAGGGACGGGTAGCCGAACGAGACCCGCATCAGGAAGCGGTCGAGCTGGGCCTCGGGAAGTGGGTAGGTGCCTTCGTACTCGACCGGGTTCGCGGTCGCCAGCACGTGGAAGGGCCGCGGCAGCTGGAAGGTGCGTCCCTCGACGGTGACCTGCTTCTCCTGCATCGCCTCGAGCAGCGCCGACTGGGTCTTGGGCGGGGTCCGGTTGATCTCGTCGGCCAGCAGCAGCCCGGCAAAGATCGGCCCGGGACGGAACTCGAACTCGCCCGCCTTCTGGTCGAAGATGTAGGACCCGGTGATGTCGCCGGGCAGCAGGTCCGGGGTGAACTGGGCGCGGCGGAAGTCCAGGCCGAGGGTTTGCGCGAAGCTGCGCGCGGCCAAGGTCTTGCCGAGCCCCGGGAAGTCCTCCATCAGGACGTGCCCACCGGCGAGGATCCCGGCCAGGACGAGCCGGAGTGACTCACGCTTGCCGACCACCGCGCGGTCGACCTCGTCGAGGATCTGGGTGCTGAGCTCACTGACACGTCGCAGGTCCATGGTCACCATTGCTCGATTCGTCGAAGGATGTGGTCAAGGATCGCGGGGGAGGGCAGGTCGGGGTCGGGCGGGCCCGACACGAAGTCCCAGAGCTCGGGGGGCATGACGCCCTTGGCCCAGGCGGGCTCGGTCTCGAGGGTGATGCCGTGCAGGGCGTTGAGCCGCTGGTCGATGATGCTGGTCAGCTGCGCGTGCAGGTCCACCGCCAGGTCAGCACGACCCTCGCCGCCGGCGTTGGCCGCCTCGAGCCGCCCGGCGAGGTTGGTCACCCGGAAGTCGCCGCCGCGGGTCGCGCCGAGTCCGCCGAAGTCGGTCAGTGGCCAGGTCGTGACGTGCTGGGCGGCCGCATGGTCGATGACGAACCACATCAGCAGCGCGAGCGCGAGGAGGATCGCGGCCAGGTGCGGGACGCTGGGGGACAGCCCGAGCACGGCTGCGGTCCCGATGAGGCCCAGCCACGCGAGCAGGAGCCCGCCCGCCCGACGACGCCAGGGGTCGAAGCGGGCCAGCAGAGGCCGGAGACCGCGGAGCAGGGTCATCCGGTCGGCCCCCCGGGGTGGGCGGGCCGGGGCACCCGGTCGAGGTCGGCGTGCAGCACTCGCAGGGCAGCGATGGCGCGGGCCCGGGCCG
>JBDTAU010000472.1:0-12693 GCA_039924465.1 Dermatophilaceae bacterium | reverse complement strand
CCCGAAGTCGAGACCACCCTCACGCGATCCATCCAAGGCAGCCTGCCCTTCGTCTACCTCGTGTGGGCCATGGTCGTGCTCGCCGCCCTCCTCGGCGTCGTCAAGCCCGGCGCCACGGCGTACTGAGTCGCCGAGCCACGGAGCCACGGAGCCACGGAGCCACCGAGCAGCGCCCTCGCGGACCGAGTCTGTGGTAGCCCCGCCGTGGCGGGGCCACCACGGACTCGACCGGTCCTAGCCGATCACGGGAGGTAGTACGTCGGGTTGGGCAGTTTCACCGACCGATCTGCGTAGCCGCCGATGAGGTCGGAGTACTGGTCGCCGAAGTTGGCGATGATGTCGTAGCCCTGCGCGGTGACGTAGGCCCGGACCGCCGACTTGTACTCGATGGTGGAGCACACGCTGTCCGCGCACGGTGAGCCTGCGGGATAGATCGCCGGATCGGGCGTCGCGCCGCTGGCCCACTTGGTGTAGTAGTTGTCGGCGGTGAACGCGGTGTAGCCGACCTTGGCGAGGTTGCCGAGGGTGGCCTCGGACTGATTGGCCCGGCGACCGGTCAGGCCGACGACAGTGCAGCCAGCATCACCAACGGCATTGACGAGGGCAGGCATTCCCGGGGTGGCCGGGAACCGTTCTGGCTGAACCCATTCGATGTTCTGGACCCCCGGGTCGAAGTTGAAGTGCATGGCATGGTCTTCCATGTCATAGGTCCACAGGGTCGTGTCGTCGGCGTCGAAGACGACGGCGGGACTCGCGCCCTTGCGGACGAGCCGCTGGCACTCGTTGACCAGGCGCTTGGTATGGCGGGACTCGATCCGGGCCAACTCGGTGATGTAGGGCGAGGAGTCCTTGTTGGAGATCCCGTCCGACCCCGCGCCGTAGTAGGTGCGGATCGTCGCCTTCACCGAGTCGATGTTGGGGATGCCCTCGCCACCAGCTGTGAGCCCGCTCGAGCCATCGGGCTTCATCCTGAAGTGACCCCGCGGTGCGAGGTTCGGCTCGCGAACTCCGGGCAGGTCCGGACTCGGCAGGTAGTAGGTCGGGTTGGGCAGCTTCAGTGCCTTGTCGGCGTAGCCGCCCTGCAGGTCCGACCACTGGTCGCCGACGTTGAGCACGATGTCATAGCCGAGGTCGGCCTCGATGTGCTTGCGGGTGTTGGCCTTGAACTCCACCGTCGTGCAGACAGCGACGCAGGAGACGTAGCTCGGCTTGTTGGCGTCGGGCCCGTCCCACTTCGTGTAGAAGTTGTCGGCGTTGAAGGCGGTGAAGCCGACCTTCTTGAGATTGCCGACCGTCGCGGCCTCCTGGGCACTGCGCCGGCCGGTGATGCCGAAGATCGAGTAGCCCTTGGCCTGCGCCGTGTCGACGAAGTCGACCATCCCGGGAGTGGCCGGGAACAACTCACCGAACACCCACGTCGCCTGCAGTCCCGGATCGAAGTTGAAGTGCATCAGGTTGTCTTCCATGTCATACGTCCACAGGGTCGTGTCGTCGGCGTCGAAGACGATCGCCTTCTTTGCTCCCGGGCGGACCGTAGGCAACTTGGCCAGCGCGCGGGTCTGGATCGAGGCGAGTTCGGAGATGTAGGGCGAGGACGTCTTGTTGGACAGGCCCGCACTGTTCGCCCGGTAGTAGGCGCGGATCGTGGCCTTGACCGAGTCGATGTTGGGGATGTTCTCCCCACCAACCTTGCTACCGCTCGAGCCGTCGGGGGCCATGGTGAAGTAGGTGTTCGGCGCCAGCGGCGGGCCGGGCTGCTTGGCGAGTGCTGGGGCCGCAGAGCCTGCGACGGCCAGAAGAGTGGTGACGAAGAACGCGGTCGCCGTGGCGGCCATCCTGGTTCGTTGGATTGCCATGAATTCGAGAGTATTCCTGTGTGTCCCGACGCTGAGAGTTTTCCGTGAACTTCTCGAAAACAGCGAGCGGGATCAGCGGCGCCTACCTCCGGTCCCTGCTGGGGCCGGAGGCGTGTCAACTCCCCAGGCGAACCGAGTGCACCCCAAGAGTCACCGGGCCATGTAGCCCCCGTCGATGTAGAGCTCGAGCCCGGTCACAAAGGCCGCATCATCACTGGCGAGGAACGCCACCCCGGCCGCGACCTCGGCCGTCTCGCCGAGTCGACCCATCGGGGTCATGGCCGTCATCGCGTCCCAGAACTCGGTCCCCCGGGCCGTCTCCAGGATGGGCGTGGCGATGAAGCCAGGGTGGACCGAGTTGACCCGGATGCCCTCCGTCGCCCAGTGGAGCGCTGCATTCTTCGTCAGGGTGCGCACGGCGCCCTTGGCTGCGTGGTAGGCCGGAGACGTCCCGAAGCCGCCGCTGGAACCGAAGATCGAACTGATGTTGATCACGGATGCGTGCTGCGACCGCTTGAGATAGGGCGCCGGAACCTTCAGTCCGAGGAAGACTCCCGTCTGATCGATGGCGATGGTGAGGTTCCACTCGTCGAGGGTCGTCTCCTCGATGTCTTTGAGGTCACCCATGCCAGCGTTGTTCACCACGATGTCGAGTCCGCCGAATTCCTGCTCTGCCTTCGCGCAGGCGGCTTCCCAGTCGGACTCGCTCGTCACGTCATGCAGGGCGAAGGCAGCTCGGCCACCCGCTGCCCTGATCTGCTCGACGGTGTCCTGCCCCGCCTCGGCCTGGATGTCAGTCACGAGGACCGCGGCACCTTCCTGAGCCAGCCGCAACGCCGTCTCCCTGCCGATCCCGCTCGCCCCACCCGTGATCAACGCGACGCGGCCTTCGAGCCTGTTCATGACTACTCCTTGGTGCAGTTCATCTACCTGAGCTCCCAGTCTGGCCACCCCAACCTGACTCCGCATCGGACCTTCGTCCCGCGGGAGGCGTACCGCTACGTGCGGGACAGCACGTCGGTGCTGAGGAGGATCACGAACTCATGCTCGTCCGTGAGCACGTTCAAGTATCCCGAGTCGACGCGGAGGACGTATCCGGTGATGGTGGTGCCGCCTTTGGTCGTGATCTGTTCCTGCGGCACCCAGGGTGTCTGGACGAACGCTGCGGCGAGGAGGGTGGCCAAGCCGGTCACCAAACCGACTCGTGCGAGTGACTTTGCGACCGTACGACGAAGTGCGTTCCCTTCAGGCAGTCGTCGGATCAGCAGGAAGACCACGAAGACAGCGAGGGTCGCTACTGGCAACCACCACAGGTGGAAGCTCATGGTGAGCGCCACGAGCACGAGCACGCCGAGCACGGCCAGCAGCATCACGAGCGGTCGATGCTCACTTGTCCCCCAGACCGAGGCCGCGAGCAGGGGCGGCAGGATGCAGACCAGCAAGACCGCAGTCAGGAGGTAGTTGGCCATCAGAGACCCGAACATCAGGGCCAGCCCGTCGTCCAGGCCGAGGGTGGTGCTGACCAGGAAGGCGGTGTCCCAGTCGTAGCCGGACACCGCGAAGACCCGCAGCAACAGAAAGGCGAAACCCCAGGCCGCCACATGGGCAGCACCGAGACTCAGGCGAGGCGGGGCGTGCTGTGATGGCTCTGTGGCCTGCTCTCCGGCGTCGGCTGACATGGGGAGCACGCTACTGGCCGCCCGTGGCGCTGCGCGATCCTCGCCCCGGCCTACGCGTCACTGGCCCCGGGTGATCACCTGACCACGGGCGAGCGCCGCGACATCGAGGTCGTCGAGCGAGGTCACGACGAGCGTGGCGGCCGCGAGCAGAGCCGCGTCATCGTGGCGGGCGATGCCGACCGCAGCCATCCCACCGGCCAGAGCCGCCGCCACCCCGGACTGGGCATCCTCGATCACCACGGCTTCGCTCGGGTCGATCCCGAGCTCACGCGCTGCGGTGAGGAAGATCTCCGGGTCCGGCTTGCCCCGGGCGAAGTCGCGACCTGAGACGTCGACGTCAAACAGGTCGAGCAGGCTCTGGCCGGGCCTGACGGACGGCGAGTCGATGCGGTGCTGCGCGGCGAAGGCGCCGAGGTCGACCCTGCGCAGGAGCAGCCCCGCGTTCTTTGACGATGACGCGGCCGCGACCCGTGCGCCGCCGTCCTTCACCGCGATGAGCATCCGCAGCGCGTCAGGGTAGGCGGTGAAGTCGCCCGACTCGATGAGCTCGACGACCATCGCCTGCTTACGTTGCCCGTACTCGTCCGAGCGCCGCTCGAGGTCCGGCACCTGGAAATGCTCCAGGGCAGCCCGGGCGCCGACCATCCTCGGTAGACCCGAGACCTGTCGCGCATAGAGCTCCGAGGTGAAGCCGTCCGGTGACCACGTCGTGCTGGCCCGCACCGGCGCCCAGTCCCCCTCCCTGAGTTGGCGCAGCGACTCGCGCCACGCCTTCTCGTGCGGCGAGTCGACGAGGACACCATCGACGTCGAAGATCACACCCCGGTAGGCGGCGGGCATCAGGCACACTCCTCACGTCAGGTCGAATCAGGTCAGGTCGAAAACCGCTGTGTCGCCAGGACGCAGCTCCCGCAGGTCGCCTCCCACCGCGACGCGCAGCAGCGGCCGGGTGCTCTCGGGGTGGGTCGAGACGGTGAGAGAGCTCTGGTCGAGCACCACCGTGACCGGGGTGCGGCGCACGAGCATCGGGAAGGAGATCCGATCGAGTTGACTCGGCAACCGCGGGTCGAAGTGCAGGGTGCGATCGCGGACGTGCGCCCCGGCGTACACCCGCTGGACGAGGTCGAGGGTCCCGCACATGACCCCCATGTGGATGCCCTCCTGGGTCGTGCCGTTCTGCACGTCCTCGGCATCGCTGCGCAGCGCGATGAGGAAGCGCTCCCACGAGCTCTGCGGGTCGAGCGAGGAGAGCACACCGGCATGGGTGACCAGGCTCAGCGTCGACCCGTGCGAGGTGCGCCGGTCGTAGTACTCGATGTTGCGCGCGGCGGTGTCCGGCCCATAGTCATAGCCGAGCCGGGTGAAGATCTGCTCCAGCACATCCCACCGGAAGAGGTAGAAGAGCATGACGACGTCGGCCTGCTTGCTTGCCTTGTAACGGTTGAGGTCCTTCCCCTCGGCGCGCAGGATCCGGTCGAGCCGCTGGATGTTTCCGTAGCGCTTCCGGTAGTCCTCCCAGTCGAGTTCCTCGAGGTCCTCGTAGCCCTCGAACTGGCTGATGATCCCGTCCTCGTGAAACGGCACGTACATCCGGTGGCTCATCGCAGCCCACGTCTCGAGCTCGGCATCGTCGATGCCCAGTTGGTGCCGGAGGGCCTCAGCACGCCCTGGCGGCAGAAGAGCGAGCACCCGTCCGGCGACGTCCATCAGCCACGCGACCATGACGTTGGTGTAGGCGTTGTTGCGCAACCCGCCGGTCGGCGCGTCCGGATACTTCTCGTGGAACTCGTCGGGACCCATGACGCCGTGGATCTCGTAGCGCTCACGGTCAGGGTTCCAGTGCGCGAGCGAGGCCCAGAAGCGGGCGATCTCCAGGAGCATCTCCGCGCCGTAGTCCTCGAGGAAGTCAGCGTCGCGGGTCGCCTGGACGTACTCCGCGACGCTGAAGAAGATCGCGGCGTTGACGTGCCGCTGGTTGTGGCTGAGGTCAGGGTCCCAGTGTCCGGACATGGGGTTGAGGTGGACGCTCTGGGTCTCCTCGGTGCCTTCGCTGCCGCTCTGCCACGGGAACATCGCGCCGCGCAGGCCCTCGGCAGCCGCAGCAGCCCGGGCCGCGTCGAGCCTGCGGTAACGGTAGATGAGCAGGCCGCGGGTGACGTGAGGCAGGCGGAGGTCGAAGAACGGGAAGGCGAAGACCTCGTCCCAGAAGACGTGGCCCCGGTAGGCCTCGCCGTTGAGCCCGCGGGCGGGCAGACCCGCGTCGAGGTCGATGGTGTGCCGCGAGCCGACCTGAAGGACGTGGGAGACGTGCAGCCGTAGCAGCCGCTGGACCTCCTCGTCACCCGAGACCTGGATGTCGCAGACCTTCCACAGCTCCTCCCACGCAGCGGCGTGCAACACGTGTGCGGCGGTGAAACCGGGGGCCGTCGCGGCGGCCCGCGCGGCCCGGGTGAGCGTGTCGCTGACGGCCGGGTCGCGGGAGGTGAAGAAGCTCATGTGCTTCTCGACGTGGGTCGGGGTGCCGCGCGCGACGTCGAAGGCGAGCCGCTGCTGGATGTAGTCCTCCGTCTGGTAGCACTCACGCTCGACCGGGATCTCGTCGCCGCTGCGCCAGACGTGGGCGCGGGTGGCCAGGCTGACGTAGAGGTTGGACTGGCGGGTCTCGACCTTGAGCGCGATGACGTCCGGGTCGAACATCCTTGCGGAGGCCGGGTTCAGGTGGCGCCCCTCGAGCCGTCGGTAGCGGGCGACCCCAGCGTTGCGGACCCGCCCGTCGATCGCGGTGATGACCTCGACCCGGCCGGACCAGTCCTCGGGGACCAGCTCCCACTCGATGCCGCCGCTGTGCGGATCGGACATGCTGACGAACCGCCGGCTGCGCAGCCACGTGGTCCGGCCACTGCGATCGCGGAAGCGCAGCTCTCGCGTCATCGTCGCGGTGCGCATGTCGACCTCGTGCCGATAGTCGAGCACCTCGACGTCGGCGAGCCGGATCGCGTCCTCGTCCTCGATGCGCAGTTGCAGGACGGTCCAGTTCGGCAGGTTGACCAGGTCCTCGTTGTGCACCGGGAGCCCGCCGAGGATCGTCGTCTCCCGGTTGTACAGCCCGTGGACGTAGGTGCCGGGGTAGTGCACGCCGTTGGCGTCCTCCCACTCGGCCGCGCCACGGGTGCAGATGTAGCCGTTGCCGGTCGACGTCAAAGCCTCTCGGAGCCCCTCGGTCTCTGGATCGAACCCGTCATAGCCGTGCACGAACGCGGCCACAGTGCCTCCTTGGTGTGGTCTGCTGCCGCGGCCCATCATGCCTGACGGGGTGTGGGGGCGCCTCACATCGGGTCACTGACATGATCGAGTGCATGGTGGAACAGCAGCAGACAGAACTCGTGCGCACGATGCGGGAACACCTGGCCGGGGCGCTGGTCGCGGTGGACTTCGACGGGACGCTGGCCCCGATCGTGCCGGACCCGGACGACTCGCGACCCGTGCCCGGCGCCATCGAGGCGCTCAGCGCCCTCACACAGGCTGGCGCGCACGTCGTCATCATCACCGGACGCGACGCGGCCACGGTGGTGCGGCTCGGTGGGCTGGGTGCGGTGCCGGGGCTGCACGTGGTCGGGCTCTACGGCCTCGAGACCTGGCATGACGGGAGCCTCGTTCGTCCGGACGAGCCGGAGTCGATCCGGTCGCTGCGCGAGCAGTTGCCCGCGGTCGTCGCGGAGCACGGGATGCCCGGCGTCCGGGTCGAGGACAAGGGCCTCTCCCTCGTCGTGCACACCCGGCGTTCGGCCGACCCACAGGGCGCCCTCGCGAGCCTGCGGCCCCCCGTCGCCCAGCTCGCGCACGAGCTCGGGCTGGAAGCCAAGGACGGACGCAACGTCATCGAGCTGCGCCTTCCCGGTCACGACAAGGGTGGCGTGCTCCGCGACGTGATCCGCGAGGTGGACCCCACCACGATGCTGTATGCCGGTGACGACCTCGGCGACCTGCCGGCCTTCGCGGTCGTGGCGCAGGCTCAGGCTGCCGGCCGTCCCGCGTGGCGGGTCGGTGTCGTCTCGGCCGAGGTTCCCGAGCTGGCCCAGCACATCGACGTGGCGGTGAACAGCTCGGAGGAGCTGGTGACCCTGCTCCAGCAGATCGCCGGCGCAGGGTCCTGACCGGACTGCGTCGTCCTGGTCCGGGTGACGCGTGACTCACGGGTCCAGTTCGCCCTCGTCCAGCAGGGTGAAGACGAGCCCGCCGATGTCGCGGCCGAGGTCGGTCAGGGTGAAGGCATCGCCCTCGCGGGTCCAGACCCCGGTGTCCGCGAACCAGTGCAGCGATCGGTCCAGGTGCGCCTCGGACTTGCCCTGGATGGCCTCCGCCGTCAGGTGGCCCCCGAGCGGGAGCCCACCCCAGTAGTTGTCCGGATGTCTGGCCCACATCTGCACCAACTCGCCCCACGAGACGCTCGCGTCCCCGAGCAGCGCGCTCCCGAAGAGGGACAGCATCGGTGCGCGGGACACCCACAGCTCGTCGGCCGACTCCCAGAGCCCGAGGAAGGTGGTGCAGGCCAGCCTGACCCACTCCGCGTCGGAGTTCGGCCGTCGGTCGGTCGGCCTGGCCACGGTGGCCCGGAGGTCGATGAGGTCAGCCAGGATGGCGGAGTACCAGACCCGCTCGAGCGGAGCCGCGTCTGCAGCGCTCTTCCACCAGAACAGCGGCTGCTTCCCGACCCCGGTGGTCCGCGCCGTCTCCGAGCCGTCGTCGATCGCGTTGTTCCCCTCCTGCCAGCGCCACAGTTCCAACTCTCGATAGGCCGCCTCGGCGGGCGCGAGCCTCAGCACCCCGATCTCGGTCACCTTCTTGCTCGGCGCCAGCCACTGCGCCAGGCGCAGACACGACTGCACGAAGGGCGAGTTGCGCGCCTGCTCCGCCGAGCGGGCCGGGTCACCGCGCAGCACCGGCATCTCCTCCGCCACGCCGCCGGATCCGGGGAAGGCCCCCGTCCCGGAGTGCACGCCCGGTGCGGTCGAGGTGAGCGGCATACGGCCGATGCGCTCCTCCTCGGGCAGCGAGTTCCACTCCGCCATCAGCCGGTTCAGCTGCCCTTGCAGGTCCTCCATCGAGGCGGCGCCTTCAAGGTCGATACCGAGCTCGCTGCCGAAGTCGGCCAGGACCTTGCCGTGCGAGTGGGCCCCGCGGTCAGCGCACGCGTCGACCATCTTCGGTGCGGCGCGCCGGGCCTCCTTGGCGAGCACCTTCGGGTCACCGGATCCAGACCCCATCCGACCGGTCGAACGCAGGAACTGTACGAACGTCGCCAGCGTGTCGGCTAGCGCCTCCGGGTCCGGTGCCCCCGGCCCGTGCGCCGGCCACCGACGCAGCATCAGGTGCTCGAGGCTGCCCGGTGGCCAGTGCGTCGCCGGCTCGTCGTCGTGGAAGGCCCTCAGGTCCAGGGCGGTCTCGAGCAGAGCGGGGTCAAGGATGCGCTGCTTGTCAGCGGCCCACGTGGTGGCGTGGCGGATGAGGAGGCGATGCTCAGACATGCCACCAGCGTGACAGGTCGGGCCGCCAGGGGTGGGCCCAGCGGCAGGCACCAGCTGGTGTATGCCGCTCGGCTGGCTGGCGCGGCGACCGCCCCTCGGCTGGGCGGCGCGGTGATCTGGCCCGACCGTGTGGCACTCTGGAAGGACCGGTGCGAGACGGCGCGGGGAATGGGTCCCTGCCAGGGGTGAGCCACGCACCACGGGGCGGCCTTCCAACGTTGCCCCTGAGACCGAGGAGTCATCATGGCGCTCATCGAGACCGCCGGACTGCACCACATCCGTCTGACCGTCGCCGACCTGGCCCGGTCCCGCGCGTTCTACGAGGGCGTGCTCGGACTCAAGATCGTCGCGCAGTCCGCGGGCGACCCCAACGACCCGGCCGTCCGTCAGGACCCGGACCAGCTCTACGGCGGGCTCATCTATCAGGCCGGCGGGATCGGGCTGGGCCTGCGACCGGTTGACAACGCCGACTCATTCGACTCCGAACGCATTGGCCTGGACCACCTGAGCTTCTCGGTGGCCAGTCGCGAGGCCCTCGACGCCGCCGTGGCCACCTTGGAAGAGCGGGGGATCACCCACGGAGCAGTCAAGGACCTCCCGGGCTCCGGCATCGCCATCCTCTCCTTCAGCGACCCGGACGGGGTGCAGCTCGAGCTGAGCGCCCCGCTCTGACCACGCAGGGTGGTCAGGGGCCCGGTGAGGAGCTCAGCCGGGGGCCCGGTGAGGAGCTCAGCCAGGGGCCCGGTCAGAGGCCGAGCTCGCGCGCGCCCTCGATGGAGGAGTCGCGCAGGAACTGCGTGCAGCGCGCCTCCTCGTCGGTCTCCCCGATGGCTCGGGCTGCCCGCGCGAGGGCACCGAGCGCGCGGAGGAAGCCGCGGTTGGGCACGTGTGACCATGGCACCGGGCCCTGGCCGCGCCACCCGGACTTGCGCAAAGAGTCCAGCGCCCGGTGGTAGCCGGTGCGGGCGTAGGCGTAGGCCTCCACGTCGCGGCCGTCCTCCAGGGCGTCCTCGGCGAGGGTGGCCCAGGCCAGCGACGAGGTCGGATACATCGCCGCCACGCTCGAGGGGTCGACGCCGGTCTCGAGACGCTCCGCCGCGGGGTCGACCGCGAGGAGGGTCTCGGGGATGCCGAGCAGGTTGTTGCTCACGCGCGGGTGCCCGCCGAACGCAGCGCCTGGCAGGCCTCGACGACGCGGACCGCCATCGACTCCTCGGCGGCCTTGCCCCAGGCCCGCGGGTCGTACTGCTTCTTGTTGCCGACCTCGCCGTCGACCTTGAGGACCCCGGCGTAGCCGGAGATCATCCAGTCGGCGATCCTGCGGGTGAAGGCGTACTGGGTGTCGGTGTCGACGTTCATCTTGATGACGCCGTGGTCGACGGCTTCCGAGATCTCTTCGGGCAGCGAGCCGGATCCGCCGTGGAAGACGAGGTCGAACGGGCGGGCGTCGGCACCGAGGCCGAGCTCCTTGGCTGCGGCCTGCTGCGCCTCCAGGAGGATCTCCGGGCGGAGTTTGACGTTGCCCGGCTTGTAGACGCCGTGCACGTTGCCGAAGGTGAGTGCCGTGAGGTAGCGGCCGTGCTCACCCGCGCCGAGGGCCTTGATGGTCGCGATGGCGTCCTCGGGCGTGGTGTAGAGGTGCTCGTTGATCTCGTGGGCCACCCCGTCCTCCTCGCCGCCGACGACGCCGACCTCGATCTCGAGGATGATGTTGGCGGCCTTGGCGAGGGCGAGCAGCTCGTGGGCGATCGTGAGGTTCTCATCGAGCGGCACGGCCGAGCCGTCCCACATGTGCGACTGGAAGTAGGGCAGGCCGCCGCCCTTGACCCGCTCGGTCGACGCGGCGATCAGCGGGCGCACGAAGCCGTCGAGCTTGTCCTTGGGGCAGTGGTCGGTGTGCAGCGCGATGTTGGCCGGGTAGTTCTTGGCGACCTCCTCGGCGAACGCAGCGAAGGCGAGCGAGCCACTGACCATGTTCTTGATCGAGGGCCCGGACAGGTAGTCGGCGCCACCGGTCGAGATCTGGATGATCCCGTCGGAGTCCGCATCGGAAAAGCCCTTGAGGGCCGCGTGCAGGGTCTGGGAGGAGCTGACGTTGATGGCGGGATACGCGAAGGAGCCGGCCTTCGCGCGGTCGAGCATGTCGGCGTAGACCTCTGGGGTGGCGATGGGCATGACTTCTCCTGCGGGTGACGAGTGACGGTGCGGGGATCAGACTGCCTCCGATCCTGCCATGTCTCGCTGCGGTCCACAGTCGTGCCCACCTGGCGGTGAGCGCCCGCTCAGGTCAGCCGTCCACCGGCCGCGCGGGATCGAAGGCGTAGGGCGTCGTCGTCGCGACCCGGTGCAAGCCCAGCCGGCGCAGGATCGGATCCGAGTCGGGTGAGGCGTCGACCCGCACATGCGTCTTGCCGCGCGCCAGCCCGAGACGGGCCCGCTGCAGCAGGGTGGCGCGGTAGAGCCCCTGCCCGCGCCGGGTCGGCAGGGTCGACCCGCCCCACAGGCCGGTGAAGCCGCTGTCGTCGTATTCGCTGCGGGCCGCGCACAGCACCGGTCCCTCCCGCGACTCCTCGGCCACGACGACGTCCATCGAGTCCGGGTCGCGGGCCCAGTCGGGAGCGAGCGACTCGGTCACCCAGTCGTGCTCCTCGCCCCAGACCTCCTCCTGCAGCGTGCGGATCCGCTGGAAGTCCGCGAAGCAGTCGGCGAGGCGCACCACCACGCCGGGCGGCAGCGCGAGGTCCTGCTCGGCGAGCGGTCCGGCCTCCCCGAGGATCAGCGCCTCGTCGTCCTCAGCGACGAATCCGGCCGCCAGCAGACGCTGCCCGAGGTCGGCGGGCTCGTCGTAGTCGTAGGTCTTCCACTCCACCTTCTGCCCGCGGGCCGCGAAGAAGTCGCGCTGTCGCTCAATGACCGCTCCGTATGCCGCTGGGTCACCACCCAGCCCCTCCGGGCTCTCGATCATGGCGAAGTGTCCAGCAGGATCACGGTCGTACTGGCGCCGCACCGGCCCGTCGACGTCGACGAGGCGATCCCTCGTTGTGGGCGGGATCGGACGACGGACCTGGTCGTGGAACGTGCGCAGGAGTTTGTTCTGGATCGACGAGGGCTTCACAGGCAGAGCCAAGCATGGTCCACTCATCCCGTCATGCGACTTTTCTCCCAGCCTCCTGTCAGTCTGAAACCCCGGGCGCGCGCTGCCCTGTCCGACGCCGCCCCGGAGGTCTTCTGGACGGACCGCCCGGAGCGTCCGGAGGCGCGGCCACCCCTGACCGGGATCGCGCCACGCACCGGACTGCTCATCGTCGGGGCCGGCTTCACCGGGCTCTGGGCCGCGATCCAGGCCAAGACGGACGACCCGGCCCAGGAGGTCGTCGTCGTGGAGGCCGGCCGCCTCGGCGACGGGGCCTCCGGTCGCAACGGCGGCTTCGTCGAGCCGTCCCTGACTCACGGCCTGGCCCAGGGGCTCGCGTGCTGGCCCGACGAGATGGACGTGCTGACCAGGCTCGGGGCGGAGAACTTCGCCGCGATCGGCGCGGCGCTGACGGCCCACGGCATCGACGCCGACTTCCACCAGCCCGGCGAGCTGACCCTGGCCCTGTCGGAGCACCAGGTGGCCGCGGTGCGCGAGTC